>JBAUXQ010000878.1:0-6619 GCA_049584355.1 Roseiarcus sp.
ACCAGATGATCTACACCCAGCCGGTCGCGCACGAGATCCCGCTCATCGATCGTCCGACGCTGTTCATCATGGGAGCCAACGACCACAACGCGCCGGGGCGCCCGTTTGCGCCGCCGGAACTGCGCGACAGGATGGGCCAGAATGCGGCGCTCGCTCAATCGCTCGCGGCGCGCATGGCCAATGCCAGGGTCGTGGTGTTCGAGGGCGTCGGCCATTTGGGACATCTGGAGGCGACGCAACGTTTCAACGAGACGCTTCTGAATTTTCTCGGCCAATAGCGCCGCATTCGTTGGCAAGACGAAAACGGCGCGCGCTTGACGATCGGCGGCCGCGCCTGTGAGATGACGGGAGAATCGTTCGAACGCGCGTGGAGGAGGGAGGAGACATGCCCGGATCGACAGGGCCTAGCGCGCCCGAGGGCGTCGGGCCGTCGTAATGAGGATGGGCGAAGCGCCGGACAAGAGCCTGCTCGATCCCATCGAGACCGCGTCGCGCGACGAGATCACGGCGCTGCAGACCCGTCGGCTGGCGGCCACTTTGCGCCATACTTACGAGCGCGTCCCGGCGATCCGGGCCAAATTCGATGCGCAGGGCGTTCATCCCGACGATTTCCGCGGCCTTGCGGATCTCGTCCGCTTTCCCCTCACCGCCAAGGCTGATCTGCGGGCCAACTACCCGTTCGGCCTTTTCGCAGTGCCGAGAAATCAGCTCGCCCGCATTCACGCTTCGTCGGGCACGACGGGCAAACCGACGGTGGTCGGCTATACGCGCAACGATCTCGAGATGTGGGCCGGCGTCGTCGCGCGGACGATCCGCGCCGCGGGCGGGCGCCCGGGCATGTTGGCCCATATCGCTTATGGCTATGGTCTCTTCACCGGCGGCCTCGGCTATCACTATGGCGCCGAACGGCTGGGCTGCACGGTCGTCCCCATCTCCGGCGGGATGACAGAGAGGCAGGTTCAATTGATTTGCGATTTCAAGCCCGACATCCTGACGGCGACGCCATCCTACGCCCTGTGCCTGGTTGACGAGTTCCGCGCCCAGGGACGCGACCCGCGCCGTTCGTCGTTGAAGCTTGGCTCCTTCGGCGCGGAGCCGTGGACCGCCGCCATGCGCGATGAGCTCGAAGACGCCTTCGATATCGACGCGTTGGACAGCTATGGCCTCTCCGAGGTCATAGGCCCCGGCGTCGCCGGCGAATGCGTGGAGACCAAGGACGGCCTCCACATCTGGGAGGATCACTTCTACCCGGAGATCATCGACCCCAAGACCGGGGCGGCGAAGCCCGACGGCGAATTCGGCGAGCTCGTCTTCACCTCGCTGACCAAGGAGGCGATGCCGGTCATCCGCTACCGCACCGGAGATCTGACCCGATTGCTGCCCGGCACCGCCCGCTCGATGCGGCGGATGGAGAAGATATCCGGCCGGTCGGACGACATGATGATCGTGCGCGGGGTCAATGTGTTTCCGACCCAGATTGAAGAGCTTGTGCTTCGCGTTCCCGCGCTTTCCGGTCACTACCAGATCGTCCTGACCCGAGAAGCCCGGCTCGACCAACTGGAGGTTCAAGTCGAGGCGCGTTCGTCGGCCGAACTGGATGAGGCGCGCGCGCATGGGGCGAGCGAGCTCGCGCACGAAATCAAGTCCCGCATCGGCGTCAGCGCGCTGGTGACCGTGCTCGCGCCGGCTGAGATCGAGCGCTCGGCGGGCAAGGCAAGGCGCGTCATCGACAAAAGGCCGAAGGCATGACGTCCGCCGCAACGGCGCCGGCCTCGATGGCGATGCGGGCGGCAAGCTTGCCCGAGCGAGCGGTGCAGGAATGGTCGCAGGCATTGCCGGCCGGGACGGAAAACTATGAGTCCGACGTTCGCCGCTTTGGCGCGTTCTGGACCCAGTCGGCGGCTCTCCTTCGGACGCTGCCGGATAAAGCCCGGCGTGACGAGGCCGAGCAGGGGGCCGCGGACGCGCTGCTCACCGTCGCCCGTGCCTCGCGCGAGGCCTTTCTCGCCGCCCACGTCGATGAGATCTACGACCGCCTGACCGCACGGCGCTCGATCTTTCGCCGCCTCGACGACCTCGCCTACGATGCGGCGAAACTTGTTCCGGGATTGGTCCCGACCAGAGCGGAGGTCGACGCCGAGGCCGCGCACCTCCAGCGCGACAAAGACGGCGTCGAGATCGACCAGGGACTGTTCCTTGCCCACGTGCTTTCGCGCCCGCTGATCGGCGAGCATCTTTGTCACGCGATGCTGCTGCCGCGACAGGAAAGCGCAGGCTTGGCCGCCGAATTCGCCTCGCGCGGCTCGCTCGATCTCGGCGCGGCCCGGCTCACCAGACGCGGCAAGGCGGTCCATCTCGACATGATCAATCCGCGCTTCCTCAACGCCGAGGACGACACGACCCTCTCGCACACCGAGCTCGCCGTCGATGTCGCAACCCTCGATCGAACGACCGACATCGCCGTCATGCGCGGCGTCGCGGTCGAGAACGAGAAATATCGCGGCAAACGCATTTTTGGCGCCGGCATCAATCTCACCCATCTTTACCTCGGCAAGATTCCCTTCCTGTGGTTCCTGATCCGCGACCTCGGCTACGTGCACAAGCTTTTGCGTGGGCTCGCCAGGCCGGACAGCGTGCCCGACGACGTGAACGGCCGCGGGACCGAGAAGCTATGGATCGCCGCCCTCGATACTTTCGCCATCGGCGGCCATTGCCAGGCGCTTCTGGTCATGGACTACGTTCTCGCCGCCTCCGACGCCTTCATCACCTTGCCGGCCCGCAAGGAAGGAATCATTCCAGGCTTCGCGAATCTCCGCTTGCCGCGGTTCACCGGCGATCGCATCGCGCGTGAGGCCATTCTTTATGAGCGCCGATTGACCTGCGATAGCGCCGACGGGCGCCTGATCTGCGACGAGATCGCGCCTGCCGCCGAAATGGATGCGGCGATCGAGCGCGTTGTCGCGGGGCTGACCAGCGCCGGAGCCGTTAGCGCCATCGGCAACCGCCGCGCCTTCCGGGTTGGCCAGGAGCCGCTTGATCTCTTTCGCCGCTATGCCTCCGTTTACGCGCGCGAGCAGGCCTATTGTCACTTCAGCCCCGCGCTCATCGCCAACCTCGAGCGCAATTGGGACGCGAAGAACAGGAAGGTCTGAGGCCCTCCGGGCGCGGTCGCTGAGGCGTCGCCGCGTCCTCGCAATGCGCGCTTGACGATCGGCGCCCGCGCCTGCGAAATGGTCAGATAACCATACGAATGAGCGAGCCATCAGGGAGGACACATGCCGAGACTGACCGCTTTCCGGGAACGTCTCGCGGCCGCATGCCGTTTCTACGCCGCGCCGGCGCTCGCGCTCATCCTTGGTCTGGCGCAAGGCGTCGCCTGTCCCGCGTTTGCGCAAGACAAGGAGGTCGACCTGAGGCTCTCGCTCTGGGTACCGCCGGCGCACCCGCTGACCGGGGCGGCCAAGGCATGGGCGGACGACATCGCCAAAGATTCCAACGGCTCGATCAAGATCACGGTCTTTCCCTCCGAGCAGCTCGGCAAGGCGTTCGACCACTACGACATGGCGCGCGACGACATCGCCGACATCACCTACGTCAACCCCGGCTATCAGCCGGGCCGCTTCCCGATCATCGCCATCGGCCAGATGCCGTTCACCTTCGGCGACGCCCGCAAGGGCACGGCGGCGCTCGATTCCTGGTATCGCAAATACGCGCCCACCGAGATGAAGGACACCCATTTCTGCCTCGCCTTCATTCACGATCCCGGCGCGCTGCACGCCCGCAAGAAGATCGTCATGCCGGAGGACCTGAAGGGGGTGAAGGTGCGCCCGGCGCAGAGCACGATCGCCGAGCTCGTGAAGACCCTCGGCGGCACGAACGTCCAGGCCTCGGCCCCGGAGGCGCGCGAAGTGCTCGAGCGCGGCGTCGCCGACGCGATCACCTTCCCCTGGGGTTCGCTCTACCTGTTCGGGATCGACAAGGTCGTCAAGTACCACATCGACGAGCCGCTCTACACGACGGTGTTCACCTTCTCGATCAACAAGGACAAATACGATTCGCTGAGCCCGGCGCAGAAGACCGTCATGGACGATCATTGCACAACCGACTGGGCGGTGAAGCTGGCCGGCCCGTGGGGCGACTTCGAGGCCGCGGGCCGCGAGCGGATGAGAGCCGATACCGCTCATCACGACGTCTACAAGCTGACCCCCGAGCAGATGCAGGCGTGGCAGGCGACGGTCGAGCCGCTCAGGGCGAGCTGGGCGGCGGCGGTGAAGCAGGCGGGCGCCGATCCTGACGCCGCGCTCGCTGAGCTCAACGCGGCGATAGCGAAATACGGCGCCGGTTTATGAGCGCAGACGAGCCGCGGCGGGGCGCGGCGACGACGCTGAACCCGATGGATCGCTTCATTGACGGCATCGAGTTTGCCGCCGCGGCCTTCATCGGCATTGTCGCCGTCGACATTTTCGTCTCCGTCCTGCTGCGCTACCTGTTCAGCGCCTCGATCCCCGATTCGTACGATTTCGGCCGGCTGCTGCTCGGCATTCTCATCTTCTGGGGCATCGCGGCGACCAGCTATCGCGGCGGCCACATCACCGTCGACCTCGTCTGGGCCGCGGCCGGCCCGCGCGGGAAACGCGCAATCGACGTCTTCGCCACCCTGGTGCTTTTGTTCGTGGTCACCGTTCAGACCGCGATGCTGTTCGACAAGGTGCGCACCACCCGCGCCGACCACGTCTTGACCTACGATCTTCATCTGCCGACCTGGCCGTTCTTCGCCGTCGCCTGGGCGGGCGACGTCTCCGCCGTCATCCTCATCGCCGTGCGCACGTATCGGCTCATTTTCCACCCCGAGAAGCTCGCTCCCGATCCGATCGCCAAGGCGTTGGAATGAGGGGAGGGCAATGAGCGCCGATGCGGCCGCCGTCCTCGGCTTTGTCGCGCTGTTCGGGCTGATCCTGCTGCGGGTGCCTGTCGGAATGGCGATGGGTCTCGTCGGCGTGACCGGCTACGGCGCCATCGTCGGCGCCGGCCCAGCGTTGAAGATGGTCGGCCAGACCTCGATGCGGACGGTCACCGACTACACCTTCGGCGTCATCCCGATGTTCCTCTTGATGGGCGCCTTCGTTTCCGCGTCCGGCATGAGCCGCGAACTGTTCCGGGCGGCCAACAGTTTTGTCGGTCACTGGCGGGGCGGCCTCGGCCTCGCCACGATCGCCGCCTGCGCCGGTTTCGCGGCGATCAGCGGTTCGTCGGTGGCGACCGCGGCGACCTTCGCCACCGTCGCCTATCCGGAGATGCGGCGATACGAATATCCGCAATCCTTCGCCGCCGGTGTGATCGCCGCCGGCGGAACGCTCGGCGCCATCTTTCCGCCCTCGACGGTGCTGGCGGTCTACGGCCTGATCACCCAGCAGGACATCGGCAAGCTGTTCATCGCCGGGATCCTGCCGGGAATGCTCGCCGTCTCGATGTACATGATGACGATCGCCGCGATCGGCCTCGTCCGGCCGGGCTTTCTGCCGGCGGGACCGCGCAGCGACTGGAGCGAGCGGCTGAAGTCGCTGCGCGACGTGTGGGCCGCATTGGCGCTGTTCGCGTTCGTGATCGGCGGCCTTTATGGCGGCCTGTTCACGCCGACGGAAGCGGGCGGAGTCGGCGCCTGCGGCGCTTTCCTGATCTCGGTCGCTCGCGGCCGGCTCAACGCCAAGGGCGTGCGCGCGGCGCTCCTGCAGGCCACCCGCACCGCCGCCGCGGTGTTCACCGTTCTCATCGGCGCGCTGCTGTTCGGCTATTTCCTCACCGTCACTCAGACGCCGCAAAGGGTGACGGAATTTCTCACCGGCCTCGGCGTCGGCCGCTACGGCGTGCTCGCGCTGATCATGCTGATGTATCTGGCGCTCGGCTGCCTGATGGACGCGATGGCGATGATCATCCTGACGGTGCCGATCGTCTTCCCGGTGGTGACGGCGCTGGGCTTCGACCCGATCTGGTTCGGGATCATCATCGTCATGACGGTCGAGCTCGGCTTGATCCATCCGCCGGTGGGCATGAATGTCTTCGTGATCAAAACCGCGGTCAAGGACATCAGCTTCGCCACCATCTTCAAGGGCGTCCTGCCGTTCATCGCCACCGACATCCTGCGGCTCGTCATCCTGATCGCCTTTCCCGCGATCGCCCTCACCTTGCCGAGCCTGATGTAAGATGTATTCCAGCCAGTCAGGGAAAGGACCATAGCCATGGCGCGCAAGCGACCGGAAGACCTTCGCAGTCATCGCTGGTACGGCGTCAACGATCTGCGCGCGTTCGGCCATCGCTCGCGCACCGCGCAGATGGGCTATCAGCGCTCCGATTACGCGGGAAAGCCGGTGATCGCGATTGTCAACACCTGGAGCGACATCAACCCCTGCCACTCCCATTTCAAGCAGCGGGTCGAGGAGGTGAAGCGCGGCGTGTGGGAGGCGGGGGGCTTCCCGGTCGAATTGCCGGCGATGACGCTCTCCGAGCCGTTCCAGAAGCCAACGACGATGATGTATCGCAACTTCCTTGCGATGGAGTCCGAGGAGGCGCTGCGCTCCTACCCCGCCGACGGCGCGGTGCTGATGGGCGGTTGCGACAAGAC
>JBAUXQ010000879.1:0-1716 GCA_049584355.1 Roseiarcus sp.
AGCCGCCGCCGTGCCACCCGCCGCCAAAGCCTCCGCCGTGCCAGCCGCCGCCGCCCATCCTGAAGCCGCCCGCCGAAGCCGGGGCCGTCGGAAGGATGACGGCCGCCGCCATGGCAAGTCCCGCCACCCCGGCGACAATTGTCCTCGAAATCGAATTGCGCATGTTCCACCTCCGAAACCCGGCCGTCACCCCAGTCGGGGGCCAGACCAACACCACGTCGCCAACCGCAAAAGCGTCTGACGCTCGACTTGGAGTCTCCGTCCGCACTTCGGTCACAGTTTGATAAAATAGCGGCGGCCGGGCGCCAAAACGGCGTTTTCCTTCACGTTTGCTTGACGATTCCTGCAACTCCATGAATAGACGTTCATCCTGCTAAGAAGAAGCGCCCCGGGCGTCGTCGCAAGCAGAGCACAGACGCGAGGTTTCAACTGCGCCGCTTTCGCATTCAAGCTCTACGCGCAGACGTTCACAAGACGGCGGCCGAGGTAGTGGCCGCGCGCGTGCGGCTGGGTCCAGACCCTGCGATAAGCCCAACACGAGGCGCCGCCGTAGCCCGTCTGGCCGTAGCCGTAGGGGTCGCCGGACCCGTAGCCATAGTCGCCGTAGTAATCGCCGGGATAGCCGCCATAGCCCCAGCCCCACCAGGGAACGCCCCAGCCCCAGCCGGCGTAACCCCAGCCCGGATAACCCCGTCTGCCGTAGCCATAACCGCGGTACCCATACCCGCCGCGCCAGCCGCCGCCGCGCCAGCCGCCGCCGAACCCGCCGCCGCCCATCCTGAAAGCAGCCGCGGCCGGAGTCGGCGCCAAAGCAAGGGCTGCCGACAACGCCATCATCGCCAGGCCGGCCATGACGGACTTCAACATCGTCATATGCATTCCCCTCTCTCCGCGTTCTCCGGGCCGCCCGGCTTCGGCCGGACCGCGTGGCGAAGACCTACGCTGGATAGCCTTAGCCCCAAACGCCGACTTGGGACAAAGAGCAGTCAGGCGGGGGCGCCCGCGCCTCGAAGGAAATTGATCACGCCGGAGAAATCGTCGCCGCCATGGCCGGCGGCGACGAACAGGGCATAGAGCTGCGCGGCCTCGGCCCCGAGCGGGGTCGCGGCGCCGACGCTCGCCGCCGCCTCCTGCGCCAGCTTGAGATCCTTGAGCATGAGGCTGGCGGCAAATCCGGGCTTATAGCCGCGGTTGGCGGGCGAGCCCGGAACCGGCCCGGGAACCGGACAGTAACTCGTCAGCGACCACGACTGGCCGGAGGCGGTCGAGGCGACGTCGAACAACGCCTGCGCCTCGAGGCCGAGCTTTTCGGCGAGCGCGAAGGCTTCGCAGGTCACGATCATGGTCGCGCCGAGAATCATGTTGTTGCAGATCTTGGCCGCCTGCCCCGCCCCGGCGCCGCCGCAATGAACGATGCGCTTGCCCATCGCCTCGAGCAGCGGCTTCGCCCTGGCGAAAGCCTCGTCCGAACCGCCGCACATGAAGGTGAGCGTGCCGGCGGTCGCGCCGCCGACGCCGCCCGAGACGGGGGCGTCGAGCGTTAGCATGCCCGCAGCGACGCCGGCCTCATGCGCGCGCTTGGCGCTGTCGACGTCGATCGTCGAGCAGTCGATGACCAGCGCGCCCTTCGGCGCCGCCGGCAGGAAGTCCGACCAGCTCGCGAGAACATGCTTGCCGGCCGGCAGCATGGTGACGATGACGTCGGCGCTGCTGACG
>JBAUXQ010000880.1:0-1846 GCA_049584355.1 Roseiarcus sp.
GGCTGAACTGCGCGGCGTGATGCAGACGGTCGAGGCGCTCCGGGCCGGGCGCGCGGCGTAATCGAAACGAAGCGCCCGCTTCGCAGAACGAAGGAACGGTTTCGTTCTTGGGGCTGCAAGGCATTGAAATCATTGGGAAGCGAAACGGCCGGTTTCTCGCAATCGTTTGTTTTCAATGGCTTGAGCCGGGTTTGGTTTCGCTGTTTTCTCCGCTTCGCACTCCGGGCGACGCGCCGCCGAAGTCCAACCTCATCCTCGCCGCCATCATAATCGACGATTCTGAAAAATGGAAGGATTTGTTTGCGATTCTATCGATCAGGCGGGCAGCGGGATGAACTCGTCGCGATCGTCGGGCGGAAGGTCGAACTGGCCGCGGCCCCAGTCGCCCTTGCGCCATTGCTCCTTGGCGGCGTCGATCTTCTCGCGAGTGGAGGCGACGAAATTCCACCAGATGTAGCGCGGTCCGGCCAGCGCCGCCCCGCCCAGCAGGATGAGCCGCGCGCCGTTAGGCCCGGCGGCCACGCTGACGCGGTCCTTCGGCCGGAACACCATCATCTGTCCAGCCTCGAACGACTGGCCGGCGACCGAGACCGACCCTTCGAGGATATAGACGCCGCGTTCCTCGTGGTCATCGGGAAGGGGCATGCGCGCGCCGGGCTTGACCTCGGCGTCGGCATAGAAAGTCTCGGAGAACACCCTGGCCGGCGCCGCTTCGCCGTAGGCGCGGCCGAGGATGAGCCTGAGGCGCACGCCTTCGCCCTCGATGACCGGCAGCGTCGTCTTGGCGTGGTGCTCGAAGCTCGGCGCCGTATCCTCGTCAGCCTCCGGCAGCGCGACCCAGGTCTGAAGCCCGTACCCGGTGTGCGGCCTTTTGCGCGCCTCGGCGGGCGTCCGTTCGGAATGGGTGATGCCGCGGCCCGCCACCATCCAGTTGACATCGCCCTGACGGATGATCTGGCGGGATCCCACGCTGTCCCGATGAAGGATCTCGCCGCGAAAGAGATAAGTGACGGTCGCGAGCCCGATATGCGGGTGGGGACGGACATCGGCTCCCTGCCCCGCTGGGACCTCCGCCGGCCCGAATTGGTCGAAGAAGATGAACGGACCGACCATCTGCCGCTGGGCCGCGGGCAAAGCGCGGCGGACCACGAAGCCGCCAAGGTCGACCGCGCGCGGGACGATCAGGGTTTCGATGGCGTCCGTGCCGACGGCGTCGGGATAGCCGGGCTCGAGCAGCGGGTTCCAACTCACCGGCGCCTCACATCCCGCCGAGATGCTCGGCGACGGCGAAAATGTCCTTGTCGCCGCGGCCGCAGAGGTTCATCACCATCAGGTGATCCTTCGGGCGCTTAGGGGCGAGCTCGATCACCTTGGCCAGCGCATGCGCCGGCTCCAGCGCCGGGATGATGCCTTCGAGGCGCGAGCAGAGCTGAAACGCGGCCAGCGCCTCCTTGTCGGTCGCGGCGAGATAGGTCACCCGGCCGACGTCGTTGAGCCATGAGTGCTCCGGGCCGACGCCTGGATAGTCGAGCCCGGCGGAGATCGAGTGGCCCTCGAGGATCTGGCCGTCGTCGGTCTGCAGGAGGTAGGTGCGGTTGCCGTGCAGCACGCCGGGGCGCCCGCCGTTGATCGAGGCGGCGTGGCCGTTGGGAACGTCGAGCCCGTGGCCGGCCGCCTCGACTCCGAACATCTCGATCTGAGGCTCGTCGAGGAACGGATGGAAGAGGCCGATGGCGTTCGAGCCGCCGCCGATGCAGGCGACGAGGCTGTCCGGCAGCCGGCCCTCGAGCTCGAGCATCTGCGCCCGCGTCTCCTCGCCGATCACGCACTGGAAGTCGCGCACCAT
>JBAUXQ010000881.1:0-2394 GCA_049584355.1 Roseiarcus sp.
ATGCATGTGTCACCGTATTCCTCCTTGGTATTCCTCCTTGACCGTTATTCCCCTTGGTATTCCCCCTTGGGATATCGGTGACGCATGCATATATTTCACCATGGCTTGTCACCCCGAGCAAAGGGGAAAGATGCATGTGTCACCGTATTCGGGGGCCCCGTCCGAGGATATCTCGCATATTCCGAATTCCTCGCGACCAACAGCAAGCGCCATCACAGCCCAGATTTTCGTGCACGGAAACCGGGCGGTCGTCAGCATTTTTGGTGTACGGAAATGGGCAGTCGATGCGGGAGGCCAAGGCTCATGCAACGCCGCCCTTCCACGCCGCGGGAATTTCCGCTACGGAGCCGGCCGAGGCTGCTCCGACAGCAGCCCAGCCGCGTGGTCGCCCAGCGATCTTTGAAGAAAGCCCGCCTTCGGCCGATTTCGATCGCGAAGGGGCCTCGTCTCGTGCAAAAGCGGTTCCGATAGAAGCAAGGCTCGGAGCGCCCAGCCTTCAGAGGACCCATGCCCAAGCGCACCGATATATCTACCATCCTCATCATCGGCGCCGGACCGATCATCATCGGCCAGGCGTGCGAGTTCGACTATTCGGGGACCCAGGCCTGCAAGGCGTTGCGGGCCGAAGGCTATCGAATCGTCCTCATCAATTCCAATCCGGCCACCATCATGACCGATCCGGACATGGCGGACCGGACCTATGTCGAGCCGATCACTCCCGAGATCGTCGAGAAGATCATCGCCAAGGAGCGCTACGCGGTTCCGGGAGGATTTGCGCTCCTGCCGACGATGGGCGGCCAGACGGCGCTCAACTGCGCCTTGAGCCTGCGCAAGATGGGGGTGCTCAAGCAATATGACGTCGAGATGATCGGCGCGAGCGCCGAGGCGATCGACAAGGCCGAGGATCGCAAGCTGTTCCGCGAGGCGATGACCAAAATCGGCCTCAAGACGCCGCGCTCGCATCAGGTGAAGACGCTGTCTCAGGCCCTGACCGCGGTGGGCGACATCGGCTTGCCGGCGATCATCCGCCCGAGCTTCACCATGGGCGGCACCGGCGGAGGCATCGCCTACACAAGAAGCGAATTGATCGAGATCGTCGAGCGCGGCATCGACGCCTCGCCGACCGACGAGGTGCTGATCGAGGAGAGCGTGCTCGGCTGGAAAGAATTCGAGATGGAGGTGGTGCGCGACAAAAAGGACAATTGCATCATCGTCTGCTCGATCGAGAACATCGATCCGATGGGCGTCCACACCGGCGATTCGATCACCGTCGCGCCGGCGCTGACGCTCACCGACAAGGAATTCCAGGTCATGCGCGACGCCTCGATCGCGGTCTTGCGCGAAATCGGGGTCGAGACCGGCGGATCGAACGTGCAGTTCGCGGTCAATCCGGCCGACGGGCGGATGGTGGTGATCGAAATGAACCCGCGGGTCTCCCGCTCCTCGGCGCTCGCCTCGAAGGCGACCGGGTTTCCGATCGCCAAGGTCGCCGCCAAACTCGCCGTCGGCTATACCCTTGACGAGATCGCCAACGACATCACCGGCGGCGCGACGCCCGCTTCGTTCGAACCGACGATCGACTATATCGTCACCAAGATCCCGCGCTTCGCATTCGAGAAGTTTCCCGGCGCCGAGCCGGTTCTGACCACGGCGATGAAGTCGGTCGGCGAGGCGATGGCGATCGGCCGCACCTTCGCCGAATCGCTGCAAAAGGCGTTGCGCTCGCTGGAAACCGGACTCGATGGGCTCGACGAGATCGAAATCGACGGACTGGGCGTCAGCGACGACCACAACGCGCTGCGCGCCGCGATCGGACAGCCGACGCCCGATCGGCTGCTCAAGGTGGCGCAGGCCATGCGCTTAGGCATGAGCGTCGAAGAGATCCACGACGTCTCCAAGATCGACCCATGGTTCCTCGATCGGATCGCCGACATCGTCCGGCTCGAAGGGATGGTGCGCGCCCACGGGCTGCCGCCGGACTCCGGCAACTTCAGGGCGCTGAAGGCCGCCGGCTTCTCGGACGCGCGCCTTGCGGCCCTCGCGGGCCTGGTGGAGGCGGCCGACGTCGCCGCCGCCCGCTTGAGGCTCGGCGTCCAGCCGGCGTTCAAGCGCATCGACACCTGCGCCGCCGAATTCGCCTCGCCCACCGCTTACATGTATTCGACCTACGAGGCCCCGTTCGGCGGCGCGGTGAAATGCGAAGCGGAGCCGACGGAGCGCGAAAAGATCGTCATTCTGGGCGGCGGGCCGAACCGGATCGGGCAGGGGATCGAGTTCGACTATTGCTGTTGCCACGCGTCATTCGCGCTGCACAAGGCGGGCTACGAGACGATCATGATTAACTGCAATCCGGAGACGGTCTCGACCGACTATGACACGTCGGACCGGCTCTAC
>JBAUXQ010000882.1:0-3782 GCA_049584355.1 Roseiarcus sp.
TAGTGCTGGGGAACGCCTGGAAGCAGGCCCTCGGGCATGTCGACGTAAGGCAGTTCCTTCCTGCCTGCCTGGGCGACGCTGTTCTCGTCCGGCCGCGAACATCCCGCCGCGAGCGATGCGGCGCCCCCTGCCAGCAACTGCAGCGCCCTTCGGCGCGAGAGCTCGTCGAGGCGGAGTGGTCGCGACGGGGTCACCGATGGCACACCGAACAGTCGAGAAGATGCGTCGTGTCGATCTCGTAATGGCGCATCAGCTTCAGCCCCTCCTCTTTCTGATCGGGCGGCGGCGACCATGCGGTGGCGAAGACCTGGTCCGGCTCGCGGAGATGTGGCGCAGGATTGCGGTGGCAGTCGATGCACCAGCCCATCGTCATGGGCGTCGCCTGCTTGGTGAGCGGCATCCGCTCGACTTCGCCGTGGCAGGTGGTGCAGCCCACCCCTTTGGCGACGTGGATCGCGTGATCGAAATAGACGTAGTCAGGAAGCGCATGAACGCGCGCCCAAGCGATCGGCTCGTTCTTCGCGAGGCTCTCGCGCACTGGGGCGAGAACGGAGGCTTGATCGAAAAGCTGGGAATGGCAGGTCATGCAGACCTCGGTGGGCGGTATGCCCGCCCAGCGGGACCTCTCGACCCCGAAATGGCAGTAGCGGCAATCGAGGCCGTCGAAACCGACGTGGTGTTCGTGACTGAAGGGAACAGGCTGCGCGCTGACCATGTCCTGCCCGGTCACGTACGGCGACCGGGAAATCGCGAAACCGCCGCCAATGAGGAGCGCGGGGCTCGCGGCGAGCGCCAGTAGGGCGACACGCAGGGCCGTATCGGCGTAGGGATGGAAGAGTTGCGCCACGATCCGGCCTAAGCTCGCGCCTTCCCGCCATGTGTCAGTACCGCCAAGGCGACAGTCGTTCCCCCACGGGTCCTACCCGCCTAATGTTCCGCGCGCTCGGTGATGGAGCGGCGCGCGGCCGCAACTTCGTCCACGGCCACCGCCGGCGCCGCGAGGCCCCAGCTGTTGCGGACATAAGCGAGAAGGGCCGCGACCTGCCCGTCGGCGAGTTTCCGGCCGAACGACGACATACCGGGGCCGGTCGGCTTCCCGGCCGTCGAAACGGTGGGCCGGCCTTCGAGCGTCACACGGATGAGACTCGTCGGATCCGCCGCATGCGGCGGCAGCGAGAGAGCGCGAGCCGGGCCGGCCTCAGTCAGTCCGTGCGGGACGATAGACCCGGTCCAGCCAAGGCCGCTGACCACGACATCCCTGCTTGGCAACTTTCTGGGCATCGCAAGGCCTCGAGTCTTCGTGGGGGGCTTCCGATCGGGCGCGCCCATTGTGCTGACGGGGCCGACCGGGAATTGCTGGTTGTTGCGCCCGATGCAATCACGGTAGTCGTAGCGAGCGCCTGGGAAGACGATCACCTTCCAGGCGCACATGTCGCGGTTCCGCCGTAGATAGGGTCTGCAAAAAAGCCTTCCCGAATCGCCTTAAGCAGCGTCTCGAGGAAGGATTGGCCGTCAACCCCTTCGAGCTTCACGTCGCCGCGCTCAAGGGGCTTCAGAATTTCTTCTTGGTTGTTGGGTGAAAGTTTAGCGAAGATGCCGCCTTTGTGCCGCCTGGCGTATACGTCGAGAGCGGCGAGCGCCTTACGGTAGATCGCGGCAGGACCGTCCTGGTCTTGAGGCCCCTGATTTTTTCGACCCTTCAGGAACCGCGGGCATACATAGAGTCCCCGTCGCGAGACATAGGGCCCCGCAAGCTGCCGATCCACGAACACGGCGCAGCGCGCATCCTTGCCCCCGGCCGTTGTCTCGTCGGGCGGGATGAAACGGTCCGCCACAGCCTCGATAGTCTCCGCCTCGGCAGGCGTGAAAAACATCCGCTCCGCCGCGTGGGGCGACTCCGAAGGATCGCCGGCGTCCGGCCGCCACGGCAATACATCCACAATCTGGGATCGAGCGCCGAATGAAACGCCAACGAGCGCCGCCACGCCACCGAGAAGCTGCGTGCGTGGGATCTGCGGCATGGAACCGTTCTCGTGAGGCGCAAAGGGCGCGGGGCGCGGGCGCGTTGGACGGCCAACGCGCATAGGCGCGATAAGTTGCGAATGGGGACGTTCACTTCTCCGTGAAGGGTAAGCGCAGAATGATAAGCGCAGAATGAAATGTGACGACAGCATCGTGACATGCAGCATCGACAGGAGATCGTGACGTGAGCTCCAGCGAAATCGAGACTTCGGCCTCACGTCGCGGGCGCCAACAACGACGCCCCGCCGCTTAGAGTGACTCCATATGAGGAGGCAGGCTCGCTCGCCAGCGTCTGACGGATCCAACAGCGCTGGCTGGATCGTCGGTACTCGGTACGGCGCCGCGGCTGTCGCACGCGCCGCGTTAGCGTAGGCCGCGTGCGCGCCAGCTGGGCGCGTGGTACGAGTTTAATTTGCTCGGATCCTACCCGGAAAACAGATCACTGGGCACGGCCGGAGTCCACCGGCGCAGCAGCTTCATTCTCTGCCTCGCCCTCCATGCTGGCCGCGACATTTTCAGCGACGCGGTTTGCCGCTGAAATCAGAGCGGTGTCAACCTTATGAATGTAGCCGAGCGTCGTCGAACCGCTCGCCGAATGACCAAGCAGCGCTGCGATGGTTGGGAGGGTCAGGCCGATATCTTCGGCCGTCGACGCGAAAGAGTGGCGCAGCACATGCGGCGTCACGTTTGGAAGCCTGCGGCCTGCGATGGTGCGCCATGCCTTGTCCACCCCCTGAAAGTGCCCAGTGCCGCGAATGGATGGAAAGACAAACTCACTCTTGGCGAGCTCCATCGCTCGGCGTAGCACCGAAACCGCGGCAAGGCCGATCGGACGCACGCTGTAGCCCGTCTTGGTGTCTCCCAGACGCAGAGCTTGGCCGGTCAGGTCGACTTCCGTTCGGCGCAGCCGCTCGATTTCTCCGCGGCGACATCCAGTCAATGCGATAACACGAATTGCCTCGACGGCCTGCCAGCGCATTCCTGCTCGCTCTGCAGCCGCAAGGCGCTTGCCGAGCCGCCGATAGCCGACCTCATCTAGCCGCACCCGGCGTTTTCGATCTGCTTCTCGGCGGACGCCGCGAACCGGATTGTCAGCGCGATATTCGCGCTCAACCGCGTACTGCATAATGGCCCCCAGCAATCCGAGCGTGCGAGTCGCTGCGCCACGGCCACCTGTAACGATCGCTCGTCCGTGGGGGCCCGTTTTCACGTCGGCAGCGGTCTTTCCCGCTGTCACGTCACGCTGAAACGCGCGGATGTCGCCGGACGAGACCTCATTAATCGGCCGATTACCAAGCAAGGGGATTACGTGACGCTCGACACGCCCTTCATCGATTTTGAGCGTGGACGCCTTTTTCGCTCGTCCTCGACGTGAGATGACATGCCCGGCGCGCGCCGCCTCAAGGTACTCACGACACAACTCGGCCATAGTCAGCGCCCGCCGGCCCATTTGACGCGTCTCTGCGGGATCGAGGCCGTGCGCGACGTCGGCGAGCGTCTTTCTCGCCATTTTCCGGGCCTCGTCGGGCGTCAGCACCCCATAGCGGCCAAGCGTCAAGCGGCGGCTGCGGCCATGGGCGTTGCGGTACTGAACGAGAAAGGACTTCGCGCCGCTCGCCTTCACCCGAACGCCGAAGCCGAGAAGCTCGTCATCCCAAATGATCGCTTCTCGACCATTCTGGGCAGAAAGGTCGTCTACGTTGCGCTTGTTGAGCTTCGCCATGATCGTGAGATCGGTAAGGAGTCGGGTAAGCAACGGG
>JBAUXQ010000883.1:0-2374 GCA_049584355.1 Roseiarcus sp.
CCCGTTGATTGCGCGAAGGGCCCGCGCGTTGCAGGATGGGCTCAAGCGGAAGCAAGCGCGGCGCCGCTCCCGGCTTCAGCAAGGATTTTGGCAATGGCGGATGGAACCAGGCTTCCAGTATGCGCGGTCGTCGGCGTCGGCCCGGGCAACGGCGATGCCTTCGCCCGGCGCTTCGTCGCCGATGGCTATTCCGTAGCGCTGATGGCGCGGCGCGCCGACCTGACCGCCAAGCTCGCCGCCGAGCTCAAGGCCGCAAAGGCTTATGCGTGCGACGTCGCCGACGAGGCCTCGGTCGAGGCGGCGTTCGCCAAGATGCGTGCCGATCTCGGCGACGCCGACGTTCTCATCTTCAACGCCGGCTCGGGCGTCTGGGGCAATGTCGAGGAGGTCAAGGCCGAGGACCTCGAGCGCTCATGGCGCATCAATACCCTTGGCCTGTTCCTGACCGGCCGGCAGGCGATCCCGGCGATGCGCCGGAAAGGGCAGGGAGCGATCATCGTCGTTGGCGCGACCGCCACGCGCCGCGGCGCGGCCGGGGCGGCGGCGTTCGCGCAGGGCAAGATGGCGCAGCGCGCGCTCGCTGAATCAATGGGCCGCCATCTCTGGCCGGCAGGAATCCACGTTGCGCTCATCGTTGTCGACGGCGTCGTTGGCGGGCCGGTGACGCGCTCGCGGTTCACCGACCGGGCGGATGATTTCTTCATCGACCCGGCCGGCGTCGCGACGATCGCCGCCGATCTGGTCAAGCAGGACCGCGCCGCCTGGAGCTTCGAGGTCGAAGCGCGCCCGTTCAAGGAGAAGTGGTGAGCCGACCTAAGCTTTACGCCGGCGCCGATGACAAGCGCAGCGCTCGCGCTTCCGTGCGAAGGCCGAACACCGCGAAAAGCTCAGCCGGATCGCTCCAGATCCTGTCCACCCGCCAGCCGGACCATTGCGCCGCATGGGTGAGAGCGGCGACGTCGAATTTTCGGCAAGTCTCGGTATGGATGGTTTCCCCTTGCGCAAACGCGAAGCCGCGGCCAGCCACGGTAGCAACCTGAGCCTTGCGGCTGACGAGGTGCATCTCGATCGCGGACTCAAGCTCGTTCCATCGGGCCTCATGGGCGAACGCCATGATGTCAAAGTCGCCTTCGAGTTCGCGATTTATGCGGCGAAGAAGATTGAGATTGAATTCCGCGGTGACGCCGCGCCGGTCGTCGTATGCGGCAATCAATGTCCCGACGTCCTTGCGCAAGTCGACTCCGATGATCGCCCCGCCGTGGCCACCGACATGTTCGCGCATCCTGCGAAGCAGCGCGGCGGCTTCGGATCCACCGAGATTGCCCAGCGTCGACCCAGGAAAAAACGCGGCGCGCGGATGCGCGGGAATATCCGAGGGAATGTCAAAATCGGCGGTGAAATCCGTGATGATCGGGCGCGTCACGAGGTCAGGAAACCGGTCGCGAACGCGCTCTGCCGTTTGCGCGAGAAAATCCGCCGCAATATCGATTGGCACGTACATCCGGGGCGCCTTGAGCGCGTCAATGAGGATTTCGGATTTGATGCCCGCTCCGGCGCCATATTCGAGCAGCACGACATTATCGCCGCAGAGAGCCGCCATTTCCCCGGCGTGGCGTCGAAGAATCGCCGTCTCCGTCCGGGTCAAGTAATATTCATCGAGGTGAGTGATTTCCTCAAACAGCTCCGAGCCTCGCTGATCGTAGAGCCAGCGGCTGGGGAGCGTCTTTTGCCTTTGCGACAAGCCAGCCAGCACGTCGGCTCGAAACGCTTCGTGCTGGCCGAGTTTCGATTCGACGAGATCGAGCATCTCAAGCGTCTCCCGCCAGCCGCAGCCCCGAGAACTGCCACCTCGCATCGGGCGGAAAGAAATTGCGGTAGCTCGGCCGCATATGGTTCACAGGAGTCACGCACGAGCCGCCGCGCAATACGAACTGCCCGCACATGAACTTGCCGTTATATTCGCCAACGGCGCCTTCCGCCGGCCGAAAGCGCGGATAGGGCGCGAAGGCGCTGCGCGTCCACTCCCACACATCGCCGTAGACCTGACGCAATCCGGCCTGTCCGGGTTGTGCAGGCGCAGGGCGCAGGCGTCCCGAGTCGACGAAGTTCCCGCGCAGCGGCTCGCCAAGCGCTGCGTGCTCCCACTCGAATTCACTGGGCAGCCTTCGGCCGGCCCAGGTCGCAAACGCGTCAGCCTCGTAGTAGCTGACGTGGGTAACCGGCGCGGCGGGATCAACGGGCTGCGCCCCGCGCAGCGTCATCGACCAGTAGCCGTCCTCGCGCTCTTGCCAATGAAGCGGCGCGCTCCAGCCTTCCGACTGCACCGTCGCCCATCCGGCGGAGAGCCAGAGCAGGGGCGTCCGGTAGCCGCCGT
>JBAUXQ010000884.1:0-2002 GCA_049584355.1 Roseiarcus sp.
CGGATGCCGAACGCGCCGGCGGCGTAGTAGCCGGGCTCGTTGGAGACAATCATGCCGGGAACGAGCGCCGTCGTCCCGGTCTTGGCGAGCCGCTGCGGCCCTTCGTGGACCGAGAGGTAAGACCCGACGCCGTGCCCCGTGCCGTGGTCGAAATCAAGCCCGGACCGCCAGAGCGCCATCCGCGCCAAGGCGTCGATCTGGGCGCCGGTTGTTCCCGGCGGAAAGACGGCGCGGGCGACCGCGATGTGGCCCTTCAGCACCCGCGTGAAGCGGTCGCGCATCAGGGTCGTTGGCCGCCCGACGGCGATCGTGCGGGTAATGTCGGTCGTGCCGTCTTCGTATTGCGCGCCGCTGTCGACGAGAAAAATGCCTCGCTCGATCTTGCGGTTGGAGGCCTCGCTGACCCGATAATGGGGGATGGCCGAATTCGCTCCGGCGCCGGCGATGGTCGGGAAAGAGATGTCTTTGAGGGCGGGGCTCGCCCGCCGAAACGTCTCCAGAGCCTTGACGGCGTCGATCTCGGTCAGGCGCCCGTTCAGGGCGTGCCCGGCGAACCAGGCGAGGAAACGCGTCATCGCCGCGCCGTCGCGCTCATGCGCGGCGCGCGCGCCCGCGAGCTCGACCGGGTTCTTCATTGCCTTCATCAGCGTAATCGGATCGGGTCTAAGCTCGGCTTTGCCGCCCGCACGCTCGAGCACCTGCGTCAGGTAGGCTGGCGCGGTCGCGGCGTCGAATGTGACGCGCCGGCCTTGCCTGCCCAGCTCGTCGATGAACCGCTCGAGAGCGTCCGGCTCATCGACCTCCGCCTGCCGGGCAAGACCCTGGCGGGTCGCCGCCGTCAGCTTTCTGCCGTCGACAAAAACGACGGGACGTCCCTCGAGCGGCAGATATCCGTAGCCGAGCGGCAGCGGCGTATACGACACGTCCGAGCCGCGAATATTGAACAGCCACGCCAGATTGTGCGGATCGCTGATCACGAGGCCGTCCGACGGCGTCAGGGCTGTCCGCGCCCGGGCGATTTTCGCCGCCACGCTTTCGCCGGCGAAACGTATCGCGTGCGGCGAAATCGGGCCGAGCGGGGCTGGCGGCCGATCGAGCCAGATGGCGTCGATCGGGTTCCCGTCGACCGCAACCAGCCCCGCGCCCGCCTTCTCGCAGGCGGCGGTGAAGCGCGCCACGGCGTCGGGCGTGTGCAGATGCGGATCATAGCCGAGCTTGTCGGCCGCCTTGAGCGTCTTCGCGATCCACTCGGTCGGCGGCTCATCGACGATGTGGCGGAACTCGAATACCGATCCGTCCGCCTGGGTCTTCACCTGCGCGGTATAGCGGCCGTCGACGAACAGCGCCGCCGCATCCTTGAGCACCACCGCGATTCCCGCCGAGCCGGCAAACCCGGTCAGCCATCGGAGCCGCTCGGCGTTCGGGGGCACATATTCGCCCTGATGCTCGTCGGCGCGCGGCACGATGAAGCCCGCGAGGCCCGTCTTGGCCAATTCGGCTCGCAGCGCCCCGACGCGATCGGATCCATGCGAGGGATCGCCGAGCTCGACGAACGATTGGAAGCGACTTTCGAACACGAGCGGCAGCCTCCGAGGCGGGCCCGATCAGGCGGCGTCCTGCGCGGTGACGACCAGGCCGATGAACGGCAATTCGCGATAGCAATGGGCGACGTCCATGCCGTAGCCGACGACAAAGACATCGGGACAGACAAAGCCGACGAAATCGGCGCCGATTTCGACCGCCCGTTTGCCGGGCTTTTCCAACATCGTGCAGACCAGAACCCGCCGCGCGCCGCGCGCCGCCATGAGATCCTTGGCGAACGCCAGCGTCCGGCCCGATTCCAGGATATCGTCAACCAAGAGAACGTCGCGGTCGCGCACCGACGATTCGATGTCGCGAAGGATCTTCACCGTCCCGCTCGACACCGTCCCATCCTGATAACTGGACAGGTGAAAAAACTCGACCTGGGGCTCGAGCCCGACCCGATGCAGGGCGCGCAACA
>JBAUXQ010000885.1:0-11051 GCA_049584355.1 Roseiarcus sp.
CGTCAGCACTTCAGCCGAATGGTGGGCCTTGTGCAATTCCCATAGCGCCGGAATCCGGTGCTTGAGGGTGTGGTCGATGAAGAAGCCGAGGTCGTAGGCGAGAAAGAGCGCGAGCGTCCGCGCGCCGTTGAGGACGAAATAGGGCGCATGCGGCTCAGGGCGGGGACCGAGGCAGCGCGTAAGAAAGGCGGCGACGCCGTCGCTGATCCACGACGTCGAAACGACGGCCCAGCCGATGATCGCGCCCAGAGTGGCAAGCCCGATAACGCAATAGGCGAGGTCGGCGAAGGTCGAGCGATGGAGCAGGACCCGGCGCGAGAAGATCGCGCGCACCAGCGCCTTCACGACGACGGGCCGGCCGCGGCGCCTGCGCCTTAAGGCGAGCCAGGCGAAGGCGATCATCAGCGCCGCGCCGAGCGAATAGATCGACGAGATCGACGCCGGCTGAAGGAGGGTCGCAGCCGCCGGCCTCAAGGCGGAGACAAGGGTTTCGATGACGGTCAAGCGCGCGACGCCTTGCCCCAGGGTCAATTGGCGAAACGCCACTGGAAAAGGCTAAGCGCCCGCGCTTAAGGATTGGTGTTTTCGACCCGGCGAAAGCCGATCATGCGCGGACCGCTCCCTGGCGTGGCGGCGAACGCCTCGTTGATGATCCGCGGCTGGGCCGGATCGATCGCCAGCTTGGCTGAAAAGCCGTCGCGCCGGGCGGCGAGCGCTTCGGCATGCAGGCCTCCCTTGTCGGCGACGGCGGCGAACGCCGCGTCAATCGCCGCCACGCTGGCGGCCGCCGCGGCCAGAAGCGTGAGCTCCCGCGCCAGCCGAGAGGCGCCGGCGTAGGCCCCTGATGTATCGCGGTCGACCTCGGCGCCGATGTCGGCGCGTAAGGACGCGGCGCTCCAGGCGAGGCCCGCCAGCCGCCTGCTCGAGCCGCGGTAGCTCGCCATATTCAACACGCCCCGCGCCGTGTCGGCGACGGCGATGATCCGCGTCGCGCCGTCGGGGACCGCGAAATCGGCCTCCCGCACCGCAAGCTTGGCGGAGAGCTGCTGGACGCTCGCCGCCCCGAGGCTCCCGGGCAGCAGAATGGCCTCGGGCGCGGAGCCCATGACCGCGTCGAGGTCAGCGTCCGTCTCGCCCGAATCGAGCGCGTTGACGCCGATCACGAGCGCCGGCGCGCCGTCGCGGGCGCGCGCTTGCTTGAGAAACCGCGCCGCCGCGGCTCGCGCCGCCGCCCTCTGCTCCGGCGCGGCCAAGGCAAGATCGACGATGACCGCGTCGGCGCCGCTCGCCAGCGCCTCGGCGAGCCGTTTCTCGTCCGCAGGCGCGATGAGGAGCGAGCGCATCGGCGCCTCAAGCGGAGAGAATCTCGGGTCCGCGGCGGCGCATGAAGGCGGTGCGGCGGCACTCGGCGACCAGCGTGCCGTCCTGCTTGAACGCCCGGTGCCGGAACTCGACCAGGCCGGCGTCGGAGCGCGACTTCGAGGCGCGCACGGCTGTAACTTCGCTCTCGGCGCGAATGGTGTCGCCTTCGAACAACGGCGCCGGAAAGGCGACGTCGGTCATGCCGAGATTGGCGATGGTCGTGCCGACCGTGGTGTCGTTGACCGAAATGCCGATCATCAGCCCGAGCGTGAACAGCGAATTCATCAGCGGCCGGCCCCATTCGGTCTCGGTGGCGCAGAAATGGGCGTCGATATGCAAGGGCTGCGGGTTCAGCGTCATGTTCGAGAACAGCATGTTGTCCATTTGGGTGACGGTGCGGGTCAGGCGGTGGCGAAAGTGCTGGCCGACCGAGAAGTCCTCGAAATAGAGGCCGCCGCGCGGATGGCGAAGGGTTCCGGTCTCCATGGGCGCCTCCGCGTCACAACTTTAAGTTGCCGTTAACCATATTTGTGCAATCTAGGCGATCAACGTCCACCGCCATGACAGGCGAGGGAGGGCGATGTGCACGCCAACCGACCGACGGCCATGCTTCTGCCGGCGCCCTCGTTCGCCGAGCCGGACATTGTGCGCCGATTTCTCGCTTTCGCGCAATGCGCCGGGCCGGAGAGGCGCGCGGCGGCCGCGAGCGCGCTCGCCCGCGCCTATCTGCATTCCGATCTGGCCCAAGCCATGCGGACCGAGGCTGAGCTGGCGATGACGGCGCTGCTCGACGATCCCTCACCGCTGGTTCGCCGGGCGCTCGCCGAGGCTCTGGGCAGCGCCGGCGACGCGCCGCGTCCCCTGATCCTCGCGCTGGCCTCCGACCAGTCGGACGTGGCGGCGGCGGTGCTGAGCCGCTCGCCGGCGCTGACCGACGCCGACCTTGTCGACTGCGTGGCGATGGGAGACGTCGTCGCCCAGACCGCGATCGCGCGAAGGGCCGATCTTTTGCCGGGCGCGATCGCGGCGTTGGCCGAGATCGGCCACCGTGTTGCGATTCTGGCGCTGATCGGCAATCGCGAGGTCGCTCTTGTCGCAGCCGCGCTGGCGCGCATCTTTGCGCGTTTCGGCGCCGACGCGGAGGTGCGCGAGGCGCTGCTCGAGCGCCCGTCGCTGGGAGCGAGCCTGAGGGCGCAGATCGTCGTGGCGACGGCGAACGAGCTCAGCGTCGCGGCGTCGCAATGGCTGGCCAGCGAGCGGGCCGAGCGCGTCGCCCGAGAGGCGCGCGATCAGGCGATCTGCTCCATCGCCTCCGCTTGCCCAGAGGGTGAGCGATCGGAGCTCGTGCGTTCTCTACGTGCAAGCGGGGCGCTGACCCCGGCCTTGCTGTTGCGCTCGCTGCTCGGCGGGGAGCGGGACCTGTTTGCCGGGGCGCTCGCGGAATTGTCCGGCGCGCCGCTGAGGCGCGTCGGCGCCTTCATCCGCGATCCGCGCGGCGAGGGCTTTGCCGCGCTCGCCCACAGAGCTGGACTGAAGGGCGGCGTCTTGCCGGCTTTCCGCGCC
The DNA here is from genome assembly GCA_049584355.1 of Roseiarcus sp. Lineage (GTDB taxonomy): Bacteria > Pseudomonadota > Alphaproteobacteria > Rhizobiales > Beijerinckiaceae > Roseiarcus. The sequence continues at coordinate 2,926 of JBAUXQ010000885.1, forward strand.
GCGCTGGCCGCGATCAAGGTTCATGTCGCCGAGGTCGGCGACGGGCTCAGGCTGCCGCTGGTGCAAGCGGTCATCGACGAATGCGAACGGCGCGACGATCCGGCGCTGGTCAAAGTCCTGGCGCTGCTCTGGCGCTTCGCCGCCGAGGCGGTGAGGGCGGAAGCCGCCGGCTTCGCCCGCGACGCGATCGCGTCGGCGCCCCTCGGGCGGCTGCCGCGCAACCTCGACTTCTCTCCCGCCAACGACGACGCCTGCGCGCGGCCAACGCCGAGCGCAGATTTCGACACGCTGCGGCTCGGCCCGGCGCAACTCGAACTCAGCGCCTTGGCCGCCGACCCGATCGACGACCGGGCGCCGCGTATCGAACTGCCGCTGGCGCTCATCGCCGCGCTCGACGACGCGGCGTGAAGTCGCGCCGCTAGCCCCCTCCACCACGCTTCGCGTGGTCCCCCTCCCCCATTTCATGGGGGAGGAAGAGGCCGGTCGCCGCGTTCTCCTCCCTCGCGAAGCGGGGGAGGGGGACCGCGCGGATGCGCGGTGGAGGGGGCGAAGCCGCGCAGTTACTGGACCGTCGCTTCGCCGATGGGCTCGTTCATCGCCTGGCGCGCTTGCGCCATCGCGCGCAGCAGCGCCGACGGGTCCTGCGCTCCCGGGACGCCGAGGCGGCCGGCGAAAATGAAGAACGGCACGCCGCTGACCCCGATCGCCTGCGCCTGCGCGATCTCCTCGCGCACGAGGTCGGCGTCCGCGCCTTCCGCCAGGAGCTTTTCGACCAGCCTGGCGTCGAGACCGCATTCGCCGGCGATATCGATCAAGACGTCGCGGTCGCCGATGTCGCGTCCCTCGACGAAATAGGCCTTGAACAAGCGATCGACGACCTTTCCCTGCACCCCGGCTGAGTTCGCCCAGCGGATGAGACGGTGGGCGTCAAGCGTGTTCGGCGCGCGCTTGATCTTGTCGAAGGCGAACGGAATGCCGACGTCCGCGCCGAGACGGGTGAGATTGTCGTGGACGGATTGCAGCCTGCCGCTCTTGCCGAATTTCTTCTCCATGTATTCAGCGCGGTCGAGACCGCCCTCTGGGATCGTCGGGTCGAGCTGATAGGGTCGCCAGCGTAGCGCAACCCTTTGCGGCGCCTCGGCGAGCGCCGCCTCGAGCCGCTTTTCGCCGAGATAGCACCAGGGACATACGACGTCGCTGACGACGTCGATGGTCAGGATGTCATTAGCTTCGCTCATGGCCGCTCTTCCGCCTCCATCTTCATTCGTGTGTTTCGGCGCCGCAGCGACCGTTAACGGGGCGGGATCCAGCGCGCGAGGAGCTGGTCCATCAGCGGCGCTCCGTCAAACGTCACTGGCTTGTCGATGACCCTAGTCTCAATCTCGGTGAAATAGCGGTCAAGCACGGTCGCGCGTTCATGGCGGAGCGGCGTCGCGCAAAAGCAGGTCTCGGTCCAGCGCACCGCGCCGTCGGGCGCAACACGCGCCCGTACCATTGCGGCGACGATTTCGGCGCCGTCGGGGCGTTGCGCGGCGATGCTGCCATCGGTCAGGCGCTTGTGGAATTCGGCCGCGCGTTCGGCAACGAGCCTGGCGGACACGGCGTAGAGCATCGTGCATACCCAATCTTCATGCCCGCCCTCATCGCGGGACCGGCACGCCTTGGCATTAAAGTGCGGCGCGAGGTTGGCGTCGCGGTCCCGGACAGAGACGGGCCGTCCGGCTGAGCCCTGCGCTCACGGCTCGCGCCGCCACCACGTCGAAAGCTCGACGCCGAATAACGGCGTTTCATCCGGGCGGCCGAGCTTGGCCGAGTAGGCGATCCATTGCTCCGGCGCGTAATAGAGCGGCGCGATATAGAAGCCGGAGATGAGCAGGCGATCGAGCGCCCGCACCGCGGCAATGAAGTCCTCGCTGCTTTCGGCCGCCAGGATCGCAGCGATCATCGCGTCGATCGCCGGCGAGGCGACCCCGCAGATATTGTAGGCGCCCGGGGCGTTGGCGGCGGCCGAGCTCCAGCGCCCGCGCTGCTCGTTGCCCGGCGACGGCGAGGCGACCCAGCTCCCGATCATCACGTCGAAGTCGAAGCTGGTGCGCCGGCGCTGGAATTGCACCTCGTAGACCAGCCGCACGTTGGCGGTGACGCCGATCCGCGCGAGATTTCGCGCATAAGCAAGCGCGAGGCGCTCCTCGTCGCGGTTCTTGACCAGGATCTCGAACGCGAGCGGCGCGCCATGCGCGTCGACGAGACGGCCGTCGCGCAGCACGTAGCCGGCGCGCTCGAGCTCGTCGATCGCATGCCGCGCGATCGTGCGGTCGCCGCCCGAGCCGTCGGAGACCGGGGCGCGCCATTGGCCCTCCATCACATCGTCGCGCACCGCGCCCGGAAAGGGCGCGAGCAGCTCGCGCTCGCGCGCGGAAGCCGGACGGCCGATCGACGACAGCTCGCTGTCGTCGAAGAACCCCTCGGAACGTTTGTAGGCGCCGGCGAAAAGATTGGCGTTGATCCACTCGAAGTCGAACATCGACGCCAGCGCCTCGCGCACCCGCACATCGGCGAACGGCGCCCGGCGCAGGTTGAAGGCGAAGCCGGAGACGCCCTTCGGCAGCCGGCTCGGAATGGCGGCCCTGACGATGCGCCCATCCCTGGCGGCGGGAAAATCATATCCGGTCCGCCACCGGTTGGTGTCGTCCTCGACCCGGTAATCGATCAGCCCGGCTTTGAAAGCTTCGAACATCGCCGTCGCGTCGCGGTAATAATCGATCCGGATGACGTCGAAATTGTAGAGGCCGCGCGAAATCGGCAGGTCTTTCGCCCAGTAGTTGGGGTCGCGCTCGAGCACCAGGCGCTCGCCGGGCTTGACCTCCTTAACCCGATAGGGGCCCGAGCCGACCGGAATCTGCAGGGTCTGGTCCTCGAAATGCTCGGCGTCGGTATGGGCGCGCGACAGCACCGGCATGATCGCCAGGGTCAACGGCAGCTCGCGGTCGTTGGCGCCCGAAAGATCATAGCGCACGGTCCAGTCGTCGGGCGCGTCGATCGCTTTGACCAGCCCGAAGGCGGCCCGCTGCTGCGGCCGGCCCTTGGCTTTGAGGAGGTTGAAAGTGAACACGACGTCGGCCGAGGTGATCGGCGTTCCGTCCGAGAACCGGGCGGCAGGATTGAGGTGGAAGATCACCCGGTCCCGCGCCTCGTCGGTTTCGAGGCTTTTGGCGATCAGCCCGTAGAGGGTGAACGGCTCGTCGGCCGAGCGCGCCATCAGCGACTGATATACATTGCCGATGAGGCCCTGCGCGGTCGATAAGGCCTTGACATTATAAGGGTTCAGGCTGTCGAAGGCGCCAAGGTAGGCGAGATCGAGCCGGCCTCCCTTGGGCGCGTCGGGATTGACGTAGGGCAGGTGATCGAAGTCTGGGGGCAGCGCCGGCTCGCCGTGCATCGCGATCGCGCCCATCGGCGGCCCGACAACGCCCGCAGGCGCCGCCGCCGCGCAGAGGGCGATTCCGAGCACGGCGCAAAAGGCGGAGCGAATCGTGCGGCCGATCATGGCCGCACTTCTATCATCGGCGGCCGGCTGATTCGCAATCCGAGGCTCATCCTTGGCGCGTTGGAAAGCCGCCGGACGCCCTGATTCGGGGGTTGGCGAACCCTCGCCCGACCGAGTTGCAAGCCCCGAGATCAGCATCTTTCGGTTCGCCAGCCGGGAATCGGCGCGCGGCGCTGGTTCACAGCGACGAAATTGTTATTGGAATGTCGCCTCGAATGTGGAAAGAGGGCGCGCCGAACACCGCGGCGCGTCCCGGGCGCGCTCCGTGTCACAATGTCGCCCGAAGTGTCGCAGATGTCGATCCCGGGCGGGAAGTTGACGCTGATCGGGCGCGAGGCGAAGCGCCGCAAGATTACGCTTACGGTTCGAAAGGACGATTGATGAAATTTCAAGTCATGCGCTCGGGCGCCGCGGCGCTCGCATTGAGCCTCGCGCTTGGGGCCGGCGCGGCGGTGGCGCAAACGCAACCGGCAAAGCCCGCGCCAGGCCTGCCGTTGCAACCGGGCCAGCCCCAGCAACCGGCCCCCCCGGCGAAGGTCGACCTCGTGTCGCCCGAGCCGCAATGGGCAAAATTCTGCGCCAAGGAGCCGACCACCGGCAAGGACGCCTGCGCCACCATGCGCGACTTCTCGACCTCGGCCGATCAGCCGCCGATGATCAGCATCAACGTCTTCGAGTTGGCCGGGGAGGAGAAACGCAAGCTTAGGCTTCTGATGTTGCCGATCGGCATGATGCTGAAGCCGGGCTTCCGCGTCATCATCGATAAGAACGAGCCCATCGAGGGCAGGTACGACATGTGCTTCCAGAACGCCTGTTCGGCCGAAATCGAGATCAGCCCCAAGACGCTTGAAGCGATGAAGAAGGGGACGACGATGAGCGTCGTCATGCGCGTTCCCGGCGGCGACGTTTCGGGGCACGAATTGACGTTCAACATTCCGCTGAAGGATCTGGGTCCGGCCTTCGACGGCAAGCCGACCGATCCCAAGGTTTTGGAACAGCAGCGCCAGGAGTTGCAGCAGCAACTGCAGAAGAAGGCGGAAGAGCAGCGCAAAATGCTCGAGCAACAGCAACAGAACAGCGCCAACGCCCCGGCCGCGAACGCGGCGCCGGCCCCTGCGGCATTGTCGCCTGCCGCGCCCGCCGCTCCGGCGAAGTAGATCGCCCGTCACGCCTCCCGCGCCGGCGGGAGGCGGCGCGACGACGGTTTCAGCTCAGGTGGGATCGGCCGCGGACGCAGTATCGTCCGTCCTCGGTCCGCTCGAACGTCTCGTTGACCTGAGGGTGACGAACCGGCTCTCCGGACTCGTCCGACATCAGGTTCTGCTCGGAGACGTAAGCGACGTACTGGCTGTCCGCGTTTTCAGCATAGAGGTGATAGAACGGCTGCTCCTTGGCCGGACGCACCTCGGCGGGGATCGAATGCCACCATTCCTCGGTGTTGGAGAAGATCGGATCGACGTCGAAGATCACACCACGGAATGCGTAGAACCGGTGTTTGACGACCTGTCCGATCCCGAATTTCGCGTCGCGACTTTGCATGGCCGGCCAGCTCCTTTCCCGTCATCCGTCGGTTATAGCCCATCGGGTCGAAATAGGAACCCGGACGCGACCCAGGATTGCGCCATTCTCCGAAGGATATTGTGCGCCAACTGTAGCGAATTCGAAGCAAGAATCGGGCCGAGAGCGCGCCGCCGCACCGGTCAAAACCGATAGAGCGCCGCGTAGTCGGCGTCCTTCGCCGCCACCTGCCGGGCGAGATCGACGATGACGCGCGCCTGCTTCCAGGTCGCGTCGTCCTGCATCTTGCCGTCGATCATCACCGCGCCCGACCCGTCCGGCATCGCCGCCAGAATCTTGCGCGCGAAGGCGACTTCGGCCGGATCCGGCGAGAACACCTTTTTGGCGATCGCGATCTGGCTCGGATGCAGGGTCCAGGCGCCGACGCAGCCGAGCAGGAAGGCGTTGCGGAATTGGGCTTCGCAAGCGGCTGGGTCGGAGAAATCGCCGAACGGCCCATAAAACGGCTTGACGCCATTCGCCGCGCACGCGTCGACCATGCGCGCGATCGTGTAATGCCACGGATCCTGCTGGAAGCTCACGCGCTCGGCATGGGGTTCGACCGCGTCGGCAAGCACCCGATAGTCGGGATGGCCGCCGCCGACGCGCGTCGTCTTCATCGCCCGCGATGCGGCAAGGTCCGCCGGGCCGAGGCTCATCCCGTGCATGCGCGGCGAAGCGGCGGCGATCGCCTCAACCTTGTTGACGCCCTGCGCGGTTTCCAGAATCGCGTGAACGAGGATCGGCCGCTTGAGGCCGTAGCGCGCCTCGAGCAGGGCGAGATATTGGTCGATGAAATGAATGTCCCATTCGCCCTCGATCTTCGGCGCCATCACGACGTCGAGCTTGTCGCCGATCTCGCCCACGAGCCGGGTCATATCGTCGATAAACCAGGGCGAATTGAGCGCGTTGACGCGCGCCCATAGGCCTGTCGCGCCGAAATCGGTTGTCTTGGCCATTGCGATCAGGCCCTCTCGGGCTGCTTGCTTCGATTCGGCGGGAATGGCGTCCTCGAGATTGCCGAGCACGACGTCGACCTGGCCAACAAGCTCAGGCGCTTTCGCGCGCACCTTTTCGTTGTGCGGCGGCACGAAATGGATCATTCGCTCGAGCCTCAACGGCAATTCGAGAAGCGGGCGCGGCGCCCCAATCGCGAGCGGATCGAAATATCGGCGCGGGGCTTTCATCGGAGCGCAGCCTTCATGTTGATGGTGTTTGTGGTCAGGGCTTAGGGCGGTTTGGTCCCCACCGCAATTCGACGGTCGAATGACGTCGCGGCCAGCCTCAGTCTTCGGCGGCTCGCGCCAAGAGCGAATGCACGAGGCGCGCAAGATCGCCGCCGTCAAAGAGATGCGCCGCAAGCCCGGCCCGCCGCGCGACTTCGACCTCGCCGTTGCTCGCTCCGACGAGGACGGATCGTTGACGGACGATCGGCCAATCGTTCATGGCCTCTTCGAGCACGCTTGAAAACGGCTCTCGATCTTTAGCGTAGAACCGATCGACGTGGGCCCCCTGGGGCGCGAGGCGTTCCTGGATGTCCGCATTCAGTCGGCAGGCGTCGTCGACAGCGCCCAGCGCCTCGGCGCGCACTGACGAATCGCCGACAACGAAGACGTAATGGCCGCGATCGTTGAGGGCGCGGACGGCTTCGACCGCCCCTGCCATCCAGCAAAATCCATCCGGGCCACAAGGGTCGCGGGCGGAGAAGTCGACGAGCGCGCTTCGGTCGAGGAAAGCCGCGGGACGCACCCGCACGCTGGGGAGCTCGAGATGTCCCTGCTCGAGAGTCTCGGGCAGTCCGATATCGAGGAAGTAGCCCTTGAACTCGCGGCCCGCGATCTCGCCGCGTTCGACTAGGGCGGGAAAGACGCGCTGTTCAAGCGAACACGGCAGGTCGCGAACGATATCCAGGATCTCGCGCTTCAGCACATAGACCCCGCCGTTGATGACGCCAGGCCCTGGCCGGCTCAAATCCTTTTCCAGGAACGCCGTGACCTTGCCGTCCTCTTCGATCACCCGTCCGTAGCGGGCGGCGTCGGCAACCGTCCGCAGCGCCAGGGTCGCCGTGGCGCCGGACCTTTGCGAGGCCTCGTCCAGGGCGCGCAAATTGATGTCGAAAAACGCGTCTCCGTTCATGAGGAGAAAGCGCGGATCGAGAGCTTCGCGCGCGACCGTCAACGCGCCGGCGGTGCCGAGCGGGACCGGTTCGCGCATGACCCGCACCACGGCCTTGCCGATCCGGCGGCCGCCGTAGGCCGCCTCCAGCGCCTCTCCGAGATGGCCGGCAAGCAGGACGATGTCCCGGTAGCCGTGGCGTTCGATCATCTCGAGAAGATAGTCGACGAACGGCCTGTCCCCGGCGATCGGCAGCATCGGTTTCGGTACGGCCTGGGTGATCGCGCCAAGCCGCGTCCCCTTGCCGCCGACCAGAATCACCGCCTGCCGGATCGCCTCGCCGCTCATTGCCCCTCGGCCTTCAGCCTTTCGTCCTTTGCTTGCCGGCCCCAGACGCGGTCGGCCTCGGCCGCGGCGAGAAAGACATGGTAGAGCGTGCTTGCCGGCATGAAATCGATAATCGGGGCGCCGTTCGCGTCGACATGATCGATCCAACCGCCGGCGACAGGACGGCCGAGAAAGACCGCCATCAGCCGCTCGATCGTTTGCGCGGCGCGGGGCGACGCCTCGCGATCTCCGGTTTCAGCGGCGCCGACCTCGGCCTTGACCGCTTCGGTATGAGGCCAGCAGCGGCGGGAGGCTTTGTGAACGCGCCCGTCGTCCAGCAATTCGTCGACGACGAATCCGTCCGCGTCGAAACCGTGCCGGTCGCCGAACGCTTTCAAGGCGGCGGCGATCGGTAGATCGTTCCGTGCCGCGAGCCCGGCATAGCGGCGAAGCAGCCACGACCACTCGAAATGATGTCCCGGCTCGCATATGCGGCCGGAGAGCCCCGCCCGCGGGTTCCAGGAGCCGTCAAAGTATTCGGCCAGGATTCCGGTCTCAGGCTGGAAGAACCGCCCAGCCA
>JBAUXQ010000886.1:0-1634 GCA_049584355.1 Roseiarcus sp.
GCCGTTCTGCGCAATCTATTCGACTTTCCTGCAGCGCGGGTATGACCAGGTCGTCCATGACGTGGCGATCCAGAAGCTGCCGGTCCGCTTCGCCATCGACCGCGCGGGGCTGGTCGGCGCCGACGGCCCGACCCATGCCGGCGCTTTCGATATAGCCTACCTCGCCTGTCTGCCGAACATGACCGTGATGGCGGCGGCCGACGAGGCCGAGCTCGTCCATATGGTCGCGACCGCGGCCGCCCACGACGACGGTCCGATCGCGGTCCGCTACCCGCGCGGCGAAGGAGTCGGCGTCGACATGCCGGAGCGCGGGGAGCCGCTGCCGATCGGCAAGGGCCGGGTGGTGCGCGAGGGCTCGCGGATTGCAATCCTGTCGCTCGGCGCGCGGCTCGGCGAAGCGCTCAAGGCCGCGGACGAACTGGCCGCGCGGGGCCTCTCGACCACCGTCGCCGATGCGCGATTCGCCAAGCCGCTCGACCGCGACCTGATCCTCAAGCTCGCCGCCGCTCACGAGCTTTTGATCCTCATCGAGGAAGGCGCGGCCGGCGGTTTCGGCGCGCACGTGCTGGCCCTGCTCAGCGAAGCGGGCGCGCTCGACAATGGGCTCAAGGTGCGGACGATGACGCTGCCGGACAAATTCCTCGACCACGACAAGCCCGAGCGCATGTATGCCGCCGCCGGGCTGGACGCGAAGGGGATCGTAGCCAAGGCGGTCGCCGCGCTCGGCGGCATCGACCGTCGCGCATCGAGCCTCATCGCATGAGCCAGCCGCCGTCCGGCGGCGAGGAGCCAAGTGCGAGCGGACGCGGCAATCTCTTCGCCCTGATCGCCGTCGTCGTCCTCGTCGGGCTCGGCTACTGGGCGTTCAACTATCTGGATCAACAGCGCAAACTTCAGAACTGCCTGGATTCTGGCCGGCATGACTGCGAGCAACGGCTCAACCTTCAGAGGTAAGTCGCCCGCAAGAAGCCGCGATCCGGCGCGCCGCAATTGACTTCTCGCCTCCTGCGCGGCATAAGCCCGGCCTTGAAGCGGCGAACGCTGCAATAACATTTTCCGGCTTCTCCGCTCGGCCGTAAAGGCTCCTGCGGGAAGCCGGTTTTTGTGCGTGGAAATCGAGCGGCGCTGCGATCGTTTTCGCGCGCGAACGGATTCGGAGACCAAAGGTGAAGCGGACCTATCAACCCAGCAAGCTGGTGCGCAAGCGCCGTCATGGCTTTCGCGCCCGCTCCGCGACGGTGGGCGGGCGCAAAGTAATCGCCGCGAGGCGCGCGCGCGGCCGCAAGAAGCTGTCCGCCTGATCGGGCAGCCCTCGCCTTTGGCCGCTGTCCGACCGTCGCTCGGGCCTCGAAAGACGGCGCGGAATGGAGCCTCAACACCTTGCGCGAGGATGGAAAGCCGGGGCCCGCCGGCGAACCCATGGGCCGCTTGACCAAGCGGGCGGAATTTCAGCGCGTCTCGCGAGGGCGGCGCGTATCGGCCGAGACCTTTACCCTGCAGTCCCGCAGACGAGAGACGTTGGAACGCGAGACCGAGGGAAGCCCGCGCGTTGGACTGACGGTGACCAAGAGCGTCGGCGGCGCGGTCGAGCGCAATCGGGTTCGCCGGCGTCTGAAAGAAGCGCTTCGCGCCGC
>JBAUXQ010000887.1:0-2945 GCA_049584355.1 Roseiarcus sp.
TTGTCGGACGAGGATTCGCTCAAGCGCGCCCCGCGCGGCTTCGAGGCCGTCGACGATGCCGAGATCGCCGCGGCAATCCGCCTCAAGAGCCTGATCTGCCTTAAGCCCGTCACAGCGAGTGCGATCGCTTCGCCGGCGCTGGCCGACAACTTCTGCGCCTTCGCCCGCGATGCGCTGCCGCTGCTCGCATGGGGCTGGGACGCGCTCGCCGATTCGCGCTGAGCTCCATAACGAAGGCTGAGCGCAAAGCGGCCCGGCGTTCCGTCGCTCTCGAGGGAGGCTTGATGTGGCGTGTTTGGTTCCCGGCGCCCGTGCAGGATGCGCTCCCCCGCGCTGACCGTCGTTTTCGGGTGGCGCTCGCCGTCAAGGGGCGTATGTGTCATTCGCCAGCGAACGGCCGAACGCGTTCGGCCGCGACACGGCGTCAGGACCAGACCATGCTCGACACGCCAAACCCACCGACCGCGACAATCGCGGATTACGCCACCGTCAAGCGCGCGATCGAGTTCATATCCAAACGTTATCGCGACCAGCCGTCGATCGAGGCGATTGCCGGCCATGTCGGCCTCTCGGCCTCCCACTTCCAGCATGTATTCAAGCGCTGGGCCGGGCTGACGCCGAAGGCGTTCCTCCAGGCGATCACCATCGAGCGGGCGCGCGAGCTTTTGCGCGATTCGGCGAGCGTGCTTGACGCCGCTTACGACGTCGGCCTCTCGAGCCCGAGCCGGCTCCACGACCTGTTCGTCGCCCACGAGGCGCTGACGCCGGGGGACTACCGGCGCGACGATCTCATTCTTCGCTACGGCTTCCACCCTTCGCCGTTCGGCGAGGCGATCGTCGTCGCGGCGCCGCGCGGCATGGCCGGCCTCGGCTTCGTTGACGAGGGGAATCGCGAGCACGCGCTGGCCGACATGGCGCGCCGCTGGCCGCGCGCCGGATTGGTCGAAGACAAGGGCGCGACCGCGCCCTACGCGCGCCGCGCCTTCGATCCGACTTTATGGCGGCCCGACGCGCCGCTGCGGGTCGTCATGATCGGCACGGATTTCGAGCTTCGGGTGTGGGAGACCCTGCTCAGCGTGCCGATGGGGCGGGCGACCACCTATTCGGACATCGCCCGCAAGATCGGCCGGCCGAAGGCGGCGCGCGCCGTCGGGGCCGCGGTCGGCCGCAATCCGATCTCGTTCGTCGTCCCCTGTCATCGCGTGCTCGGGCGCTCGGGCGCGCTCACCGGCTATCACTGGGGCTTGGCGCGCAAGCAGGCGATCATCGGCTGGGAGGCGGGTCGGACAGCGGCGGCCTGAACGCGCGCGGTCACTTCCCCGCGTCCGGCGGCGGCGGCGCTGGGTAGGGAATGCGCAAGCCCGCCTCGCGCATCCGGCGCAGGACGTCGAAATTGATGTCGCTGCGAGTCCGCTCGCCGAGCTCGATGTCGTCGACGAAGCAGATGAGATTGAACTTGAGCGTCCAATCGCCGAATTCGGCGAACAGCACCGTCGGCGCGGGAATCTTGAGCACCAGGTCCTGCGCCTTGGCGGCGGCGATCAGCATGTCGCGCACCTGTTCGACGTCGCTCTCGTAGGCGACGTTGATCGAGACGATGATCCGTCCGACCCGGTCGTTGTGGACCCAGTTCTTGACCACGCCGCTGACCAGATTGGAGTTCGGCACGATCAGGGTGCCGCGATCGAAGGTCTCGATCTCGGTCGCCCGCGCGTTGATGGCGCGCACGAATCCCTGATCGTTTCCCACCACCACCCAGTCGCCGACCCGGATGCCGCGCTCCCACAGCAGGATGAGGCCGGAGACGAAATTGTTGGCGATCGTCTGGAGGCCGAATCCGATGCCGACCGACAGGCCGCCGGCGATGAGCGCGAGCTTCTGGACGTCGAGGCCGATTTGCCCGCCCGCCAGCAGCACGGCGACGATCGCGCCGGCATAGCCGAAAATCGTCCTGACCGAGTTCCTGACCCCGGCGTCGAGGCGGGTCTGGGGCAGGAACCGCGAGCCCAGCCAATCCTGGATCATCCGGGTGACGAACAGCACGACCGCGAACACCAGCGCGGCCCCGATCATCGACGACAACGACAGGGTGACGCCGCCGAACGAGAAGCCGAAATAGGCCGCTCGGAGCGTGCCGAACATGTCCTGCGACTGCACGCCCCACGGTTCGAGCACCGCGGCGATCGCGATCATCAGCGCCACGAGCCGCGCGACGCCTTGCAGGATGACGACGGTCTGGGCGAGCGCGTTGCGGCGCAGCCCGACCATCGCCACGAGTCCCGCCCCGACCGGCGCCTCCGGCTTGAGCAGCGCCTCGGTCCCGTCCTGGACTATGCAGTCGATGAGATAGAGCAGGCTGCCCAGGCCGGTGAGGTAGATCGTCTGATTGATGAGGAAGGTGGCGAAGGCGATGTAGCCGGTCAGTGCAGCGGCGAAAATGACGAACCCGAACGCCCAGCCGAGGGTTCTCGCTGGCGCCCAGTGGTCGGTTTGCGGCGGCCCCGCGGCGCGGGCCGACTGGGCGGCGAATTGGCGCAAGGCATATGCGATCGTGAGCGAAACGAGGATCGCGCCCACGCCCCGCCCGGCGACCGCGATATTGAGCGAGGCGACAGCGTCGGCCGCGGGCTCGATCAGCCGCTCAGCGGCCGAGATCGCCGCGATCGCCATCGCTGCGCGATAGACAATCGAAGCCGAGCGGTCGCTCATCGGCACGAGGCGCCAGGCCGCGAGACCCGGGGCGAGCATCCCGCGTGCAAGCGCGTTGACGGCGATCAAGGCCCGTGCGGCGTCAAGCGCCGCGTCGATGAGGCCCTGGACGCTCGGATCGGAAAGGTCGAAGGCGTCGAGCGCGCTCGCCAGCAGGCCAAGGGCGGCGAGCGGCAGCGCCGCCAGGATGAAGAAGATCCACGCGGCGGCGAGCGCGCGGCGGAGCCGGCTTGGGG
>JBAUXQ010000888.1:0-2705 GCA_049584355.1 Roseiarcus sp.
CGCGCTCGCCGCCGCGATCCCGATCGTGTCGAGGTCCTGGCGATTGTCGGCGCGGCTCATGTCCCTGAACTCGACCGCTCGCCCCGCCAGATCGTGAAGCCCGAGGCGGTCAGCGATTCCTGTTCAAGCGCGACATTGTAGCGCAGATCGCTGAGGGCCGCCCTGCCGCCGAGAAGATCGTGACCCAGGTCGCCCACCTCGCGGTTGATCGCCGTTGCAGTCGGGCTTTTGGATAAATATTGCAGAAGCAGCTGGTTGAACGACGTTGCGTCGTTCATCAACATCGTCGGGATCTCCGACGCCCAGTTCCACAGTCGGGCGTTCATGATGTCCTGGAAGTTGCGCCCCAGATCCCAATAGCCAGTCCCGACCGAAACCAGGAGCAGCTTGTCGTCGCCGGTCGGCCAGTGAAAGGGAAAGCCGTTCAGGGTTGCGATCAGGAATAGGAGCAGCGCCGGATTATTGTGCAGGCTCACCCCGCCGTCGACGAACGCGCCTTCGGCGCCGCCGCCGATATTGATCTCCTCCGGGTCGAAATAGGTCGGCGCCGCAGTGCTCGCCCGGACAGCGTCGCGGAGCAATATCTGGCGGTTCTTCGGATAGTATCGACCGCCGGGATGGTTGATGAGCGGCCATACGCTGCTGGTGTCGGCCCGCTTGGCGACGATGCATAAGCCCGTTCGGATCGACTCGTCGCCGAGCGTCCTGTCGCCGAAATAATCCGCGAGCTTGCGTTGCAGCGGCTCTGCGTCGTAGCGCCCGCGCAAGAGGCCAAGTCGCGGCAAGCCGAACTGATCCTCCCGGTCGTTGAAGACCTCGCCGCCGAATTCAAGGTAAGTTTTTTCGACGTCCTCGGCGCTCATGCCGATCGCGAGCGCCGAGGCGATGATCGCGCCGGTGCTGGTCCCGCCGATCAGATCGAAGTAATCGCTGAGCACGAGATCGGGCCGGCCGTGACGCTGGCGCAGGATCTCTTCGATGCGTTTGAGAAAGCCGACCGAGAGCGAGCCGCGAATGCCCCCGCCATCCAGCGCGAGGACTCGCTTCGGTCCGGCGGACGACAGGCGGTCGATGAGGGCCATGCGTCTTTCTCCTTCTTAATGCGTGTCCCTATCATTCCCGCGGAAAGCGGGAATCCGGGGCGCCCCGCAGCAGCCAGTCTGGATACCCGCTTTCGCGGGAAGGACAATGTGCGCGGGGGCTGCAAACAAGTGTGAGGCGGACATCAGCGCCAGACGCTGTTGCTCGCCGACCAGATCGCGCGCTTCACCCGGCCGAGCGCCGCCTCTGCGCCTCGGCATCGCGAGGGCGGATCGAGCCCGCTCTCGAGGGCATGTTCGCCCCGCGGCCGAGGAAGATCAATGCGCGGGCGCCGAACGCGGCGTATTGTTCTCGTCAAGCAGGAGCAGGGGCTGCAGGACGTCATGGCGGACGAAATTGCGAAGCGCCGGCAGGCCTACGCCGCCGAGGTCACACGCCGCGTCGGAGACCGGAGGATCGAAGCGGCCTTCGCCGCCGTGCCGCGCGAGGATTTCGCCGGTCCGCCGCCGTGGCGCATCGGCTCCGGCGGCCTCTTTGGCCGGACGGCCAGCGACGACCCCGCCCGCCTCTATGACGATGTTCTGGTCGCCATCGACTCGAGCCGCGGCATCAACAACGGCCAGCCGTCGCTGCACGCCCAATCGATCGACGCGTTGCGAATAAAGGAGGGCGAGACCGTCGTCCAGATCGGCGCCGGCGCCGGCTATTACACCGCGATCCTCGCCCATCTCGTCGGGCCGGCGGGCAAGGTCGTCGCCTACGAGATCGAGCCCGACATCGCCGAGCGCGCCAAGACCAACCTCGCCCGTTACCCGCAGGTCGAGGTCCGCGCCCGCTCCGGCGTCGAGGATCTGCCCAAGTCCGACGCCATCTACGTCAACGCCGCCGCCACCCATCCGCTCGGCGCCTGGCTCGACGCGCTCAAAGTCGGCGGCAGACTCCTCTTCCCGCTCCAGGCGGCGCGCTCGACCGGCGCCATGCTGCTGATCACCCGGCCGGAAAGCGGCGATGTTTGGCCGGCGCGCTTTCTCTCCGCCGTGGTGTTCATCGCTTGCGAAGGCGCGCAGGAACCGGCGATCGGCCGGCGCCTCGACGAGGCGTTCCGCCGCGGCGTCTCAGGCGCCGTGCGCTCGCTGCGTTTCGGCAGCGAGCCTGGCCAGTCGGACTGGCTCCGCGGCGACGGCTGGGCGCTGTCGACCGAGGCCGCGCAATAGCACGCCGGCAAGTATACCATGTAAACTTCGAGAATTTAAACTTGCGCGCCCGTTGCGTAACTCTTCTCTTGACCGTGACACCTGACCGGGGCTTCGGCGCTGGCGATTCTGGCAGGCGCGGCCGATGCTGACGCCGACACCTTCACCATTCCGGGCGAGTACTTATTTACCGCGCCAAGCGCGGGAGCCTATATGGTGGACGTCTGGGGCGCTCAGGGCGGCGCTTCGAGTGTCAATAGCGGCGGCCTCGGCGCGGGGGTAGGGGTCGATGTCGCTCTCACCGCCGGCGAGGAAGTCCTTGTCATCGTCGGCGCCGAAGGCGGCTATGGTCCCGCGGCGGGCGGCGGCGGGTGGGTCAAGCGCTGCGCTTTTAGCCCCCATGGAGGGTATCGTGGCGGGCGGCGGCGGCTTCACTTTCGCCGGGGGGAACGGCGTCCCGCCGTCCGTAGG
>JBAUXQ010000889.1:0-2659 GCA_049584355.1 Roseiarcus sp.
AGAAGATCGCCGACCAGGACCCCTGGGCGACCCCGGCGACGATCGAGGACCCGAAGGTGCTGGACGAAATCGCCGCCGTGCTCGGGGCGCGGGCGCGGTAGACCGAGAGCCCGCGGCAAGGCCTGCCACTTGGCTCCGGACTCGGGCGATTCCAACGCGTTGTGGCGCCTTTTCGGTCCCGGTCCGGCTTGCCGGCCCGAGCGCGCCCACCAATATACATTATTATTATGTATTACAGCACAATTGATGGAGGTTTCGCGCTCTCAGTTCAGGCGGCAGTCGCGGCCCGCCGCCGGCGCCGAAGCGCGAGGAAGCCGAGCCCGCCAAATCCGACGATCATCATCGCCCAGGTCGAGAGCTCGGGGACGGTGGACATCAGCTTCTCTTCGACAGTGCGCTCGTAAACATCGATATTACTGCCGCCCTCAACATAGTCGTTGCTGCCGTCAGGCACTGGGCCGAATGGGCCCCAGGCGTTCACAAACTCAAATTGCGTCCCAAACAAAACATCTCCGGTGTCTGCCGTGATCTGGAACGGGGGGACCTGCGAAGTGAGCAGGCTATAAAGCGCTTGTTCGGCGGGGGAGGGATAGGTGACGCCGTCCCAGGCGGTTCCGAGCCCGTTGGTCCCCACGAAAGAGGCGATATTGTCGCGCACGATCGCCGGAAGCGCCGTATTGCCTTCGATGTATGTTGCGTCGCTTTGGGCCTGGAGGGGCGCAAGGAAGGAATTGACGGGGTCCGACCCTTGGTCTGACGATTCGACGGTGATGTAACTGGTTGTCGAGAGCAGCTGCCCGCCGGCCGAATAGAGCTGCACGGTCCCGACCCAAATGTTCACGGCGACATACGCATCGATGCAGTGCCCGGGGCCGCCTGCGCCGCTGGAGCATGGATCTCCCTGGGCGCTAGCCGGAGCATTCGCGAGGGGGACCAAAGCACAGACCAGGGCGCCGGATATCAGCCGAATGAGCTGGCTCAAGAGCGTCTCCTCGCGCCTGTCGAGCGATTTGCGGGATGTCGCAGCTTCGAAGCGCCCCTTTGCGCAATGCCGTTCGCACGCTGTTCGCTAACAAATTTTCCCAAGCCTGGACTTCAATCTCCGCTCCGGGTCGAGGCTGTTCATAGGAGTTTCGCTCGGGCCAGACGGCGGCGACCGCCCTGCCGGCTGCGGCAGCAGGCAAAGCCGAGCCCGGCGGAGCCGATCAGCATCATCGCCCAGGTCGAGGGCTTGGGGGACGTCCTGCTGCACGGTGACATCGTCCTCGAAGAACTGAAAATTGACGAACTTGGCGGCAATTCGGCCCAAGATCGGTTTTTTCCTGATCGTCGCCATCGCCACCACACCCCGCGGGTATGCGTCGAAAATCGGTCGTAAAGCTTGCGGGCGCCCCATCCGCGCTTCCTCAATGCAGCACAACAGGTATGTTGGAGCGGAGCGAAGTTGGAAAAATTTGTTACACGGTTACAGTTACGTGAAAATAGCCTGAATAGGCCATATCCCGCGATGGACAATGTGCTTCGGGCTTAACCCGCCGATGCGATCCCGAGCGACAGGCTGAGCGCGGCCATGTGCGCGCGGCTCCTGGCCTTCAGACGCTTGCGGCCGCTTTCTACATGCTTGTGCGCGGTGGACTCGGATACGCCGAGCTTCGAGGCAATTTCGGCGTCCGAGCAACCGATCGCGACCAGGCGGGCCGCTTCGATTTCGCGGCTGGTCATGCCGGCGGGCGGCAGCGCGTATTCGGCCGCCTCGCCGAGGGACCGGATACGAACGAGCAGACATTCGCCGATCAGGCAAAGATAGGCGCGCTGCGTCGGGTCTGGCTCATCGCCGCCGCCGATCATGGTGACGAGCCCGAAGCGCTCGCCGCCGCGCGCGACGGGGACCGCCAGGCCCCGGCTCCAGCCGTATTCCGCCGCAGCGCGCAAGGCCTCGCGGTCCAGGCGCGAGAAGCGCCGGTCGCGCAGGATATCGCCGAACGAAAACGCCTTGCGATAGACTCTCAGCGCGTTGACGATAGGGTCCCGCTCAATGAAACCCGATTTCACGTAATAATCGATCCACGCCTGCGGCCATTCGGCGATGAACATCACGTTTCGCGTGCGTTCGGCGAGGTCGATTTCGCCGCAAGCGAAAGCAACGATTTCAAATCGCGCGACCGCCTCTTGAAACAGGGCCGAGCACGCGGCCACCGAGGTTCGCGCTTGCAAATCCGAATAAAAGCGGAGCAGGTCGGGGGTTGCGAGATGATGCTCCACGCGACCACTCCATTGCGGTGTTCGAAGTGGATTCACCAGTCAATTTCTTACGTCCCTCGCCCGATGTAAAGATGCGGCACGGCGGCTACCCGCCGCCCGACAACCTGCGCTCGGTCTCCTCGATCCAGCCCTTGAGCGGCGCGAGCAACGGGCCCTGGGTGAGGCCGCCGCAGCCGCGGCCGTGCGGGGCCTGGGCCCAGGCGACGATCGCGATTGCGGTCGATCCGTCGGCCGACCAGATCGGAGCGCCGGAATCGCCGCTGCAGGCGCCGGCCTCCCGTCCGCCGGGATCGGCGGCCCAGATCAGGACGGTGGAAGCGGGCTCGCGCACGGCGAGGGTCACGCTGCGCAAAGTCCCGCCCGACGACCAGTCGCCCTCACGCGCCGCGCCATAGCC
>JBAUXQ010000890.1:0-3282 GCA_049584355.1 Roseiarcus sp.
GCCGGCCGTTTTGCGCTCGAACGGCGGACGCCCTTCGCCATCCTGCGCGCAGTCGCCGACCCGGCGGATCGCGACTTGCCGCCTCTCGTCCTTAGCGCCGTGGACTCCGACGGCCGGATCAAGGCTGCCGCCGTCCTCGGAGGCCTTGTCCGATCTCCCGGCCAGTTCACCGGGCTCGTCGCAGCCGCTCGCGACGGCCGGGCCGCTTTCCGGGCGCTAAGCCGCTGTCGCGGCCTTCTTCCCGGCCTTTTCCTCGGCCTCGGCCCTGCGAATCTCTGAAAGCTTCTGGGTGACGGTGCTATCGAAGACGTAGGTCGCCGGGCGCTGGCGATCGAGCGGGATATCCGCCGCCATCTCCCCTTCGGTCCTGACGCCCCGCAAGGTGACGCCCAGCGCCTTCCACGGCCTCGTCACGGTATCGCGCACCGCCGTCGCCTCAAACCCGCTGTGGACCATGCAGTCGGCGCATTTCTCGTAATTGCCGACCCCATATGCATCCCAATCCGTCTCCTCCATGAGCTCCTTGAACGTCTTGGCGTAGCCCTCGCCGAGGAGATAGCAGGGGCGCTGCCAGCCGAACACCGTGCGCGTCGGGTTGCCCCAGGGCGTGCAATGGTACGTCTGGTTGCCGGCCAGGAAGTCGAGGAACATCGTCGATTGGTTGAAGGCCCATTTCCGTCCCCCATCGCCGCGCCGGAATATCGCCCGGAAAAGTTGCTTGGTGGCGGAACGGTTGAGAAAGTGCTTCTGGTCCGGAGCCCGCTCGTAGGCGTAGCCCGGCGACATGGTGATGCCGTCGACGCCGAGCTTGGTGACCGTATCGAAGAAGGCGGCGATGCGCTCCGGGTCGGCATCGTTGAAGAACGTGCAGTTGATTGTGACCCGAAAGCCCTTGGATTTGGCGGTCTTCAGCGCCGAAACCGCCCGATCGTAAACCCCCGGCTGACAAACCGACTTGTCGTGCATCTCCTGGTCGCCGTCGAGATGAATCGACCAGGTGAAATAGGGACTCGGCGCGTACTGGTCGATCTTCTTTTCGAGCAGCAGCGCGTTGGTGCACACGATCGCAAATTTCTTGCGGGCGATGACCCCTTGGACGATCTTCGGCAGCTCCTTGTGCAGGAGCGGTTCGCCGCCGGCCATGACGACAACCGGGGCGCCGCACTCGTCGACGGCGCCCAGAGCGTCCGCGACCGAAATCCGCTTGTCGAGGATGGCGTCGGGATAATCGATCTTCCCGCAACCCGCGCAAGCGAGATTGCACCGGAATAGCGGCTCCAGCATCAAAACGAGGGGATAGCGTTTGCGCCCGGCGAGATGCTGACGGACGATATAGGCGCCAACCCTAGCAACCTGTCTCAGGGGTATGCTCACGCAGGAATCCTTACAAAGCGCGGTTCATCAATCGATTCGAGATACTCAACCCATGAGCTCCGCCGGAAGGCGAAAGCTCACGGTCTCAGCGGGCCCGTCGAGAGCCGAGACTTCCGACGGCGCGATCTGCATCAAGGTCTGAACCACGTCGTCGACCACGATCTCAGGCGCGGACGCGCCAGCGGTAACTCCGACAATCCGCACATTGCGCACCCACTCCGTGTCAATCTCGCTGCTGTTGGCGACGAGATAGCTCGGAAGACCTGCCTCTTCGCCAATTTCGCGCAGCCGATTGGAGTTCGAGCTGTTGCGGGCCCCCACAACGATGAGGACGTCGGCGATCCGCGACAATTCCCGCGCCGCGGTCTGCCGATTCTGCGTCGCGTAGCAGATATCACGAATCTCCGGCCCCGCGACATCGCTGAAGCGTCGATGCAACGCGGCGATGACGCCCCGGGTATCGTCAACGCTCAGCGTGGTCTGAGTGATATAGGCTATCGGCGCGTCGACGGGGATGGAAAGCCTTTCCACGTCGTCTTCGTTTTCGACAAGGTGCAATTCGCCGTCGATCTGGCCCAGCGTCCCTTCGACTTCCGGATGTCCGGCATGACCGATGAAGATCACGGCTCGGCCCTGAGCAATGTACCGTCGGCCTTGATTATGCACCTTGGTGACTAGCGGACAAGTCGCGTCGATGGTGGGAAGCGATCGCGACTTCGCTTCGTTTTCAACTTTTCGCGACACGCCATGAGCGCTGAAGATCGTCACCGCTCCCTCTGGGACCTCGTCGAGATCCTCAACGAAGCGGGCGCCCTTCGCCTTGAGCGATTCGACGACATGACGATTGTGTACGATCTCGTGTCGCACGTAGACGGGGGCGCCATACTTGACCAGCGCCCGATCGACGATATCGATCGCGCGGACAACCCCCGCGCAAAACCCGCGGGGCTGAGCCAGAATGATCTTCATCCGCTTACTCTTTCACCGGAGCTCCGACGGGTCCGCAAAAACCGTCGATAACCCGGCGCTCCACTCGCGAGCCGTGATTAACACCCAGGCGAATTTATAAGCCGGGACACATGTCCAGGCAAGTGACCCATGTTGGCTCGCCGGTCCCCTCGGCGGTCTTTCATGCCGATTCCCGCTGTAGCCTAGAGCGAACCGATGGTGCGGTCGTCCGATTAATTCATAGGCGCCTATTTCCTCATCAAACGCGCAATCAAATCGAGCCGAAGTCCAGCTGGGACGCGCTCAGCTCCGAATAGCAGTTCCTTTTCAGATCGTTAGACCGCTCGGCAGGTCATGGCACGCGCCTTGTAAGGCAGTGCCGGGCGGGGCGCGGTCGCGTTCCGATTTCACTGCACGAGAGCGGTATGGTTTCAACACCGCCGCGGCGCGTCAATGGGGCGAGGCTTATGAAAATCGTAATGGCGATCATAAAGCCGTTCAAGCTGGAGGAGGTGCGCGATGCGCTCACCGCCATCGGAGTGCACGGTCTGACGGTTACAGAGGTCAAGGGCTACGGTCGACAGAAGGGGCATACCGAAATTTATCGCGGGGCGGAATATGCGGTGAGTTTCCTCCCTAAGTTGAAAATCGAAGTCGCGGTGAACGCAGACGTCGCCGACAAGGTTGTCGAGGCGATCGTTGCTGCGGCGCGCACCGGCCAGATCGGCGACGGCAAAATCTTCGTTTACGACCTCGACTCGGCGGTGAGGATTCGCACGGGCGAGAAGGACAAGGACGCGCTCTAGCAGACGGCGCACTTCTTCGCATTCCAGATTGGAGTTCCCCAACAATGAATCCGACCCCCAAACTCTCTCGCCTCGTCCAGGCGCTGGCGGCAGCGGTCTTCATCGGTCTAGCGCCGGCCGCAGCAGTCGCGCAGACCACGGCGCCGGCAACGAC
>JBAUXQ010000891.1:0-4651 GCA_049584355.1 Roseiarcus sp.
ATTCGGGTTGGTCGTGATTGGCATGACGATTGTCATGCTTGCCGGCGGGATCGATCTGAGCGTCGGGTCCAACTTTGCGTTGGCCAATGTGACCGCGCTGGCGCTGATCAACGTCGCGAAGTGGCCGGTCGAGGCGGCCATCGCGGCGACGCTTGGCGTTGGCGCGCTGGTCGGCCTGATCAACGGCTTCCTCATCGGCTTCCTCAGGCTGCGGGCGTTCTTGACCACGCTCGTCGTTCTGACGCTCATTCGAGCGTTCGTCGACCTTCTGCTGGAGGCCTATTCGGTCAGGATCGCATCGAGCGACGTCGAGTCCCCGCTGTGGGACTTCGTCGGCGCGGGATCGATTTTAGGCGCGCCGTTCAGTTTCGTGCTTCTGATCGTCACCGCAATCGTCGCCCACTTCGTGCTTACCCGGCTGCGCATCGGCTGGCGCCTCATGGCGGTCGGCGGATCCCGTCGCGCGGCCTATAATGCCGGCATCTCGGTGCCGCGCACCGTATGCCTCACCTACGTCGTTTCCGGCGTGCTCTCCGCGCTTGCCGGGACCCTCTATGCGGCGCGGCTTTCCGGCGCCGGCCCGGATACCGGCATCGGCCTCGAGCTCACGGCGGTCACGGCGGCGCTGATCGGCGGCAACAGCGTCGGCGGCGGCCGCGGCTCGGTCGGCAAGGCCCTGATGGGCGCGATCATCGTCTCCCTGCTCCTGAACGGACTCGTCCGGCTCGGGCTGCCGAACGGGGCGTCGTCGATGGTTGTCGGGGCCGTGCTGCTCATCGCGATCGCCATCGACGTACGCTGGATCAGATGGCGACACAGTCTTCGCGCCAAGGTCTATGTGTCTCCTGCCTATCTCGCCCTGCCGGCGGCTCCGCTGTTCGTGTCCGACCCGTCTTCGCCCTATGCGATGAACGACCGCCTTCGCGACGTCGAGGTCATCGGCCTTGGCGAGGTCGACGGTCCTGAAGACGTCATTCTCGACCTTGACGACAATGTCTATTGCAGCCTGCGCCAAGGCGAGATCGTCCGCTTCCTCGCGCCCGATTACACCAAACGCGAGGTTTACGCGCATGTCGGCGGCCGGCCGCTCGGCATGGCCTTCGATAGGGACGGCAGTCTCGTCGTCTGCATCGCCGGCATGGGCCTCTATCGCGTGAACAACCTTCGCAAGGTCGAGAAGATGACGGCGGAAACCAACCGCTCGCGATTGTCGATCATCGACGATTCCCGAATGCGGCTTGCCGACGATCTCGATATCGCGCCCGACGGAAAGGTCTACTTCAGCGAGGCCACGATCCGCTACGGATTCGAGGAATGGGTTGTCGACGCGCTGGAGGGCCGCGGCAACGGCCGGATCATCCGCTATGATCCCGCGACAGGCGTCACCCGGACCATCATTCGCAATCTTCTCTTCGCCAATGGCGTCTGCATGGCGCATGACAACAAGTCGTTGCTGTTCGCGGAAACCTGGGGCTGCCGGATCAGCCGCTACTGGCTGGAAGGCCCAAAGCAGGGAACGACCGAGGTCCTTATCGCCGGCCTTCCCGGGTATCCCGACAACATCAATCGGGGATCGCGCGGAACCTATTGGCTGGGGCTCGCAGGCACGCGGACGCCGAGTTACGACATGGCGATGACCATGCCGGCTTTCAGGCGACGCATGGCGCGCCGGGTGGCCGCCGACGAGTGGCTGTTTCCGAACGTCAATGTCGGCTGCGTCGTGCATTTCGATGAGAATGGCCGCGTCCTCGAGTCTCTGTGGGATCAGGGCGGCGAAAATCACCCGGCGATCACTTCGATGCGCGAGCATCGCGGCTTTCTCTATCTCGGCGGCGTCACCAATAATCGGATCGGGCGGATCAGGCTCGCCGGCGCCGATCCGGACTGGACGGGCCAGTCGTCCTATTGGGGGATTCGCCGATGAACCCGCTCAGGAAGGTGGTCGACAGCTGGTTTGGGCGCGGCGAAGCGTCGATCACGATTCCGCCGATGGATGGCGCCTTTCGTCCCAACGATCTCCTGGATCTGGCGCCGTTGAGTCTTGAGGCGCCGGCGCCCGATTGCCTCGCCGCCACGTCGCACGGCGTGGTCGTCTCCTCGGACCGTTTGCTTCTTAGCGTCGACAGGTCCGGCGGCGCGGAGCTCGCGTCCTTCGAGACGCCGATCAGCGCTCTGGCCGGCTTGCCGGATGGCGGCGCGGCGGTGGCCTTGATCGACGGCAGGATCGTCTTTGTCGGAGGCGAGCACGGCGGAACGACGGTCGAGAAGAACCTCGAGGTCGCCTGCATCACTGCGCTCGCGCCGGCTTCGGACGGGACCTTGTTCGTCGCCAACGGCTCGGCGAAGAACGGGCCGGCGGCGTGGAAGCGCGACCTGATGGAGAAGAACGCCTCCGGCTCCGTGTGGCGCGTCGACCCGCGGAACGGCGCCTACGCGCGCCTGGCCGGAGATCTGGCCTACCCCTATGGCCTGCTCGAGGACGGTGGCTCGCTCGTTGTCTCGGAGAGCTGGCGTAGCGCCCTGACGCGGATTTCACCCGGCGGCGATGGTCGCAAGGAGCCGGCGCTGGAGAACCTTCCCGCCTATCCGAGCCGCCTGTCGCGGGCCGCCGACAAGAGCATCTGGCTCGCGCTGTTTGCGCCGCGCAGTCAACTCGTCGAATTCGTGCTCAGCGAAGACCGCTTTCGCCGGCGCATGATTCGCGAGATTGACGCCGACTATTGGGTTGCGCCTTGTCTTCGCTCCGGCGCGACGCCGCTGGAGCCGACGCAGCAGGGCGGCGTCAGACAGCTCGGCGTGCTGAAGCCGTGGTCGCCCAGTCGATCCTACGGGCTGGTCGCCCGGCTCGATCCCGCCTTTCGTCCAGCCACGAGCCTTCACAGCCGCGCGCACGGGCGACGGCACGGCGTCACCAGCTGTCTCATGGTGGGCGACCAACTATACTTCGCCGCCAAGGGCGACGGGGTCGTCGCCGCGCGGAGTTACGAGGGTTTGACGCGATGACCGTTCTGCCGGCCGCGGAAACCATGCTTCTCGAGATGAGAAACGTCTCCAAGGAATATCGCGGCGTCGCCGCGCTGAAGAACATCGACTTTGGGCTTCGCCGCGGCGAGGTTCATGCGATCGTCGGCGAGAACGGGGCCGGCAAGTCGACGCTGGTCAAGATCCTGTCCGGCGCGGTCGCGCCCTCGGCGGGCGAAATCCTCCTCGATGGCGATCCCATCCAGATCGACGGTCCCGCATTTGCGCGGCGCTACGGGATCGCGATGGTCTATCAGGAGACCAGCCTGGTGCCGACGCTGACGGTCGCGCAAAATCTCTATCTCGGCGACGAGAAGTTCTACAATCGCCTGCGCGGCACCTATATCGAGGCGCAGCAGTTTCTTCAGTCGTTGAACTTCCCCGTCGACCCGACGGCGACCGTCCAGTCGCTCGGCACCGCGAAGCGACAGATGGTCGAAATCGCGCGGGCCGTGCGTCTCAACGCGAAAGTCATCATCTTCGATGAGCCGACCGCAACCCTGACCCCGGAGGAAAAGCATCATCTCTTCGCCCTGATCGATCGGCTGCGCAACGACCAGGTCTCGATCATCTTCATCAGCCATGCATTGGAGGAAGCGCTCGAAATCTCCGATCGAATCACCGTCCTCAGAGACGGCGCCCACATCATCACGGCGGACGCCAAGACCTTCTCCCGCGAAACGCTTATACGCCACATGGTCGGCCGGTCGCTGACCGATGAGCTTTATGGTCGCGCGGCCGGCGGCTCCAGGGTGCGCTCGCCTGGAGAAAAGGTTCTCAGCGTGCAAAACCTGTCGATGCAGAACTTCGTGCGGAACACGTCCTTCTCGATTTTCGCCGGACAGGTCACGGGCGTGTTTGGACTTGTTGGCTCCGGTCGCACGGAAACCGCCAGGATTATCGCCGGCATCGTCAAACGAGACCTCTTCCACGGCGGCGACGTGCGCCTCAATGGAAAATCCGTACGCTACCGGACGCCGCGCGATGCGGTCAGCGAGGGCGTCGTGTATGTCACCGAAGACCGCAAAAGCGACGGTTTCTTTGAAACCATGTCGGTGGCGGAAAACATCTACATCGGACAGATTTCAAGCCCCGACTCGCGCGGGATTGCCGCCAGCGTGAGCGAGACGAATGCGCTCGCAGCCAACTGGAGGAACAGGCTCAACATCAAGACGTTGAATAGCGACGCTAGCGTCGTCGAGCTTTCTGGCGGGAATCAGCAGAAGGTGGTCATCGCAAAAGCGCTGGTCCAGAAGCCCAAGCTGATCATTTTCGACGAGCCGACGCGCGGCGTCGATGTCGGCGCCATCGCCGAGATCCACCACATTATCGGCAGTCTCGCCGACGAAGGTCTCGCGGTGGTCGTCATATCCTCGTATTTGCCGGAAATCCTGAGCCTGTCGGACAGGATACTCGTCTCGAGACAGGGTCGTATCGTTGAAGAGCTTTCGCCCGAAGAGGCGACCTCCGAAGCGGTCATGTTCGCCGCTGTACATTAGGCGGCAACGAGCGCTTGAAGCAGCGACCGGTCTGGCAAAAATCCAGTCGGTATGAACAGAACCGCAAACTCGGCTTGGTCGAGCCCTCCGCGCCCGCCGCGTTCGCCCCGTCACTGCACGGTGATCGGGCT
>JBAUXQ010000892.1:0-1514 GCA_049584355.1 Roseiarcus sp.
GTCTTGCTGCGCGAATTGGGCTATTCGGTCCTCACCGCCCGCAACGGCGCCGAAGCGCTCGCGCAGCTTAAAGGAGGGAAGAGAGTCGACATCCTGTTCACCGATGTCGTTCTCCCGCACGGCATGAACGGGCGAATGGTGGCCGTCGAAGCCTTAGCCCTGCGCCCCGCTTTGCCCGTCCTCTTCACCACCGGCTACGCCCGAAACGCTATCGTGCACAACGGGCAACTCGATCCGGACGTCCACTTTCTGGCCAAGCCGTACACGCTGGAGGAACTCGCCCGAAAGCTGCGCGCGGCGCTCGACGGGGCGGCGCAGGTCTTGTAGGCGCAGTCCGTAGAGCACGTCGCGTTTAGACGGCGACTTCGCCGTCGATCCGGGGCGACAGCGATCAGCGCAAGAGCTTGAACGCGTGCGCCGACCAGTCGCCTTTGCCGACGCCCGGGATGCACCACAGCCTGCACAAGGGCTCGATCGCGCGCGCCGCCTCGACCGCGCCCATGTCCTCCGTCTCCCAGCCGAACTGGTCGAGGATCTGCGCCACGGTTTTCTTTGCGCCCGCGTCGTCGCCGCAAATGAACATCGAAGGCTTGCCGCCGGCGAACTGCGGATTGATCATCTGCCCATGGCCGACCGAATTGAACGCCTTGACGAAATGCGCGGCCGGATAGGCCTTCTGCAACCGTTCCATCAGCGACTCGTTCTGGGGCGTGAAATACGACAGCACGCCGTTGACCGGCGGCCCGCCGCCGATCGGATTGCAGGCGTCGATCACCGTCTTGCCGGCGAGCCCGCCCGCCCCCGTCAGCTTCAGCGCCTCGAGCGCGACTTCGCCGGCCACCGCCAGCACGACAATTTCGCCGAACGCAGCCGCTTCCGCAAACGACTTGACCGTCGCTCCCTTGTGCTTCGCCGCCCAGTCCTTGAGCTTGGCGGGATCGCGGGTGCCGAGCGCGACCTCGTGGCCGTGCTTGAGGAATCCGGCGCCCAAAGCCTGCGCGACCACGCCCGAGCCGATAATGCCCACCTTCATCCGCGTTCTCCTGTTCTGAATCGCCCGAGGAGCTAGCTATGGCGGGCCCGTCGCGCGCACAAGGGCGGGCCGCCCCGCGCCCTCGCCCATGCGTCAATTCGCCTTCGCCTCGCTTCCCTTAAGCGCCCCGACGATGCCGGCTGGAGCGAAATAGACCGCGAGCACGAAGGCGAGGCCGAGCCACAGCAGCCAGCGGTCAGGATGAAAGAGCGCCGGCAAGAGCGGCAGGCGCGCGTCCGCGGCGACCTGGGAGAGCGCGCCCATCGCGTCCTGCAGGTAGCTCTCGGCGAACACGAACAAAGCAGCGCCGAGAATCGCGCCATAGAGCGACCCCATGCCGCCGACGACGACCATCACCAGGACGTCGACCTGGATCGAAAACGAGAGCGCCGTGCCCGGCCCGACGTAGCGCAGCCAGAGCGCGCTCAACGCCCCGGCGAGCGTCGCGCCGAGGGCGGAGATGCAGGTCGCGAGGGTGCGA
>JBAUXQ010000893.1:0-1842 GCA_049584355.1 Roseiarcus sp.
AAAAGATCGACGATCGGCTGCGCGGCGGCGACAAAGCCGCCCATGCCCCCGCCGAGCGTCTTGCCGAATGTGCCGGTGACGATATCGACCCGATCCCCCGCGCCGGTCAGCGCCGGCGTGCCGCGCCCTTTCTCGCCCAGATGCCCGGTCGCATGGCAGTCGTCGACCAGCACCAGCGCGCCGTAGCGGTCGGCCAGTGCGCAAACCTCCTTCAGTTTGGCGACGTAGCCGTCCATCGAGAATACCCCGTCGGACGCTATGAGCTTGAACCGCGCGCCGGCGGAATCGGCCTCCTTGAGCCGATCCTCGAGCTCGTTCATGTCCGAATTGGCGAAGCGGTAGCGCTTGGCCTTGGAGAGTCGCACGCCGTCGATGATCGAGGCGTGATTGAGACTGTCGGAGATGATCGCGTCGGCTTCGTCGAGCAGCGGCTCGAACACCCCGCCGTTGGCGTCGAAACAGGCGGCGAAGACGATCGCGTCGTCCTTGCCCAGGTGGCGGGCGATAGCCTGCTCGAGCTCGCGATGGAGGGTCTGCGCGCCGCAGATGAACCGCACCGAGGCCATGCCGAAGCCGAATTCGTCCATCGCGCTCTTCGCCGCGGCGATGACGTCGGGATGGTCGGCGAGGCCGAGATAGTTGTTGGCGCAGAGATTGACCGCCTCGCGCTCGCCTTTCGACCCGGCGACGCGGATCCGCCCGCCCTGCGGCCCGGTGAGCAGGCGCTCGCGTTTCGTGAGGCCGGC
Organism: Roseiarcus sp.; assembly: GCA_049584355.1. Classification (GTDB taxonomy): domain Bacteria; phylum Pseudomonadota; class Alphaproteobacteria; order Rhizobiales; family Beijerinckiaceae; genus Roseiarcus. The sequence continues at coordinate 747 of JBAUXQ010000893.1, forward strand.
CGCCTCGATGTCGTCGAGGGTCGCGCGGAGGTGGTCGAGAAAGGCTGCGGTCATGGGGTTGGCCCTGTCGTATGTGAGCTTGGCGCGGATCGAAACGAAGGTCCAGAGCCGCTGGCCGCCGCGTCTATGCAGCGCCGCCGGGTCGGTCGCCGCGCCGCGCCGGACACGCGCCTGCTGTCACTGGCCCATGTGGATGAAAATCTCGTAGCGCCCGTTGCTGAGCGTGATCCCGGCCTGCTGCGCGTTCAGGCGCATGACAACACCGTGGTTGTTCTGAAGCCAGAGTTCGCCGTTCGCCAGCGTCGAGATGGCGAGATTGCCGTTGCCCTGAATCCATGCGCCCGGGAACTGCGAGACATCGCTGAGCTTATAGACCTCGCCCGAGGCCTCGGTCGTCGCAATGGCGCCGAGGCCGTTGAGCGAGCCGATGAGCGTGAACGGATAGCTCCTGCCCCTGAAAGTGAGGATTCCGCTCCCGAGTCCGGTCCCTGAGACGAAGAATTGGGTCATCGTCACCGTCCCCGACGGCCTGACCCCGCGGATGTCCGCCGCGGTCGGAACGCCCGAAGGCGGAACCTCGCAGCTGGAGAGCGGCAGAAGACTCATTAGAGCGATCGCCGCCGCGAAAGCTTTCGAGCGAATGACGCTGGGGTCGGAACGCATCAGCTGCCCCATTGAACGAGCCGCGGCGCAGGCGCCGGGTGTGGGGAGAGTGTAGCGGTTCCCGCCGCGGGTTGTCAGCGTCGCGCCCGCAGTTTCCCGCGAGCGGACGCCATGGGACCAGGGCGATATTCCTTTGCGATAAACCGAAATCCATGTTATGGTGCTTGGCATGATCGGGGTCGCGGTCTGCCCCATGAGCTTGGAGGCCCTTGCGTCGGACCGGTCAACAAGGGGCGATTCTTGAATTCACGCCTTAAGCCCCTGATAAATCGAGATTCGCGGAAGCAAAAAATTTGGATTTCTCTTCCCTCGGCTTTGAAAATCCTTCCCGACAATTTGGATTTTCCTTCCTTTGATTTGGAAAACGCTTCCCTCGTCTGCGCTTCCGAGGCCGAGTTCCTGCCGGGAGACAAGAAGGCCGTTTTACAGCGTC
>JBAUXQ010000894.1:0-2018 GCA_049584355.1 Roseiarcus sp.
TGGCGAAAGACTTCGACCCGGAGATCGCCCGACACACTCTCGATAATTACGAGCCTGCCGCCCCGCTGTCGTTGGAAGCTGTCGCCGCCGCCGCATTGGCCGCAATCTGGGCTTGGGCGGCGACGCATCTCGTCGCTTGGCCAATCCGTCGAGCGCGCCGGCCGCCGCGTCCCGCAAACGGTAGTGACGCGAAGAGGGCAGGCCCCTGACCCCGCGCGAGCTACGAGAATGAAGCGACCCACGCACCAGACACAGAAGGAAGAGCGCCAATGGCGGACGACGGTCAGGTTAGCGGGAGTCGTCGCCGCGTTGCTCCTCCTTTTGCTGGTCGCGCTAGTTGCGCGCTACTCTTGAGCGGGGCTACGACAAGCGCCCGCGGCAAGCGCTGCGCGCTAGCGTTCGTGACCACGCCCTAACCTGCCATCGGAAGATCGTCTCTGACGCGCCCGCCGACAGTCGCCATGAAGCTTGCTGAAAACGCGCCGATCAGCAGCGATATGAATGCCCACAGGGCCACGTAGACGCCGGTTTTGCGGGCGGCGTCAGCTGCGGCCTTAGCCGTGTCCATCGCCTTATTCTTCGCATTCTTCGCCTGCTCGACCACCTCGGACACCCGCTTATCCGCGTCCGCCTGGCTCAAGCCAGTACGGGCCGCGACGACCTGGGCAACGTAGGCCTTGTCCGCGGCCGGCATCTCGCCGGATAGGGCGTCAGTGACTAGAATTCGTCCCACCTCTGCCCGCGCCGCGGCCGCATCGCCCGAGGTATCGGGATGATCAGCGCGAAATAGCATGTCGGTAAAATAAGCTGTCGAGCTCCCCTCGCTTGAGGCCGCCTGACCGGCGGCTTGAGCAGCTGGTCCCCCGCCCGCCGTTCCGGCGGCCTCTAAGGCGGACCCGCCAGCGTGAGCGGCGCCGCTCACTACCGACGCCGCGCCGGACGTCAACAGCCATGCGGTTATGATCGCGCCAACACCCCAGACGATGAGGCCGTGGGCAGTATCGCGAAAATAGACCTCATCTGTGTGGACGCTGACCCAACGAGTGCGCAGGCGACCCGCCAGATATCCGCCGACGCCCAATGAAAACAGTTGAACAGCGATGAACCAGGCTGCGGCGAGGATACCGAACGTCATAACCGAGACGTTGTTGTTGGACCACGGAGAGACTGATACGAGGCCGATGCCGGCGCCGAGCGTCAGCAGCGCCAGGGACAGAGCCGATGCGACAACCGCGCCAGCAATTATCGCACCCCACGAGACCGCCGAGACGCCGCTTTCCGGACTCGCGAGTTCTTGCGCATCCAAGATCGCACCGGAACGGGCATTCAACGCCGCGTTGGACATGAAAAGCTCCTCGGAAATCGAGAGTTAAGGCCAGCGAACGCGGCACTGTCAGTGGTAGAGGAAAGCGATGTTTATGATGATGGGAATTGGCACGCCAAGCAGCCAAAGCAGTATCGAGCGGCCCATGTGCGCCTCCTTTTGTTTCCGTTTTGGAATCGTGGCGCCTATTAAACGGGCAAGCTATCGCTTTCGTTCCGCGGCGAATCTCACCAAGCCTCGAGTGCTCGCTTAACCTTCTCCAGGAAGGCCGTCCGCTTCTCAGCGGTGGAATGATCCATATCGTAATAGGCGAGGTAGTCGCAGCGCACGGCGTGGCCCGGCATTGACCGCACGAGGCGTTTCACCACGCGTTTGGGCGGATCTCCAAGCAAGAACGTAATCGAGCGATTAGCACCATAGGTGCAAACCGCAGCGAGCTTTCGCAGCTTTTGCAAGTTTGGGACCGGCGCGCCGTCGGGGCCGATCGTAAAGCTCACTCCCGAAAGCCTTTCAGAATCGCGGGAAATCCCTCGTTCCAAACCGGATAGATGAGAACCAGCGCTTCCGCCCCCAACAGCCGGTCGGCATAGGCCGCGATCGGCGCTCGGTTGACCGCGGTGTCATGGTACTGAATGCGCTCCCACTCGCTCATCACCGGGTCGAACGATTCGGCGTAGAGGTCGCAATCATCGAT
>JBAUXQ010000895.1:0-4998 GCA_049584355.1 Roseiarcus sp.
GCCAATGCGCCCGCGCCGCCGATGCCTCCGGCGAGGCCGAAGGCGCGCTCGGCGCCGGGCGATCCGGCCCCGGGCGCGCTCTACTGATCAGGGCGGGCGTCGCCCTCGGCCTCGAGCACGAACACCCGAATGGCCGACGACAGATTGGCGTCGCCGCGCGAAGCGTCGACCATCGCCGCCAGCCCGTTAAGCGACTGTCCGCGCTCGAGCGCGATCCGACGCAGCCGGCGCCAGAAAGCGTCCTCGATCGAGATCGAGGTGCGATGGCCGGCGATGACCAGCGAGCGTTTGACGACGCGCGCGCTCACAGGGTCAGTCGGCGTCTGGGCGCGTAAGCCTGCGGGCGTCGAGGCTCGCCTCGGCAAGCGCGCGCTCGCTTTCGACGAGACGCTTCTCGGCCTTCGACCGGCCGAAGACGATGCGGTTCTCAGCCGCGATCCCCTGCTGGCGCTCGCGGGCCTTTTGTTTTCGCGCTTGGCGCAGATTGACGATCTCGCTCAAGCTGACCTCGGCTATTTCTTCCGGAAGGCGTCGATCGACACGACTTTGGCTTCGCCGGCAGGCTCGGCGGGCTTCTCCGCCCGTTGGCCGGACTTCGCCGGGGCGGGCCCAGACGGGGGCTTTGCGGACGCAGTCTTTGCCGGCGCCGATTCCTGTATTTCTGCCGTGGCCGCCGGCTCCGGCGCGCGCGGCTCGAGCTTGAAGCCGAACGGCACCGACGGATCGGTGAAGCCGGTGATCGAATCGAAAGGCACGATCAATCGTTCGGGCTTGCGGGAGAAGTTGAGATTCACTTCGAACGCGTCCTGGGTGACCACGAGGTCCCAGAACTCGTGTTGGAGGATGATCGACATCTCGTCGGGAAAGCGGCTCTTGACCGCGGACGGAACGACGACTCCTGGCGCCTGGGTCTTGAACGCGATCTTGAAGTGATGGTCGCCAATGAGCCCCGCGCGCGCGGTGTCGGCGAGCACCTTGCGCACGACGGAGCGCAGCGCGTCCTGCACCAGGAGGTCGTAGCGGATGAGGTCGGTCGCCATGAGGAATGAGCTCGATGGGGCAGAACTAGCCGACCGTCCGGGGCATTGCAATCCGCATCGCATGCGCTTGTCGCAAGGGGAGTCGGCGGAAAGGGAAGTGGAGGCTTCTGTTGCCAGGCGCCTCCGGACCCCGCCTAGAAGTGCAAACCCCTAGGACTTGATTCCCAGTACCAGCGCTGCATTACGCAGCGAGGGCCACCGGAGCATAGTTGTCATTCGCAACTATAGGTTTGACCCGATAACGGCGGTATCATGCCGAGCAAAAGATCACCCTTTGGGTCCCCCGTCGAACCTATTTCGCCCCCGCCGAAGCCCGCTTGTGAGAAGCGGGCTTGGGTGGAGGCGCCGGGTACCGCCCCCGGGTCCGAAAGACTTATTACGATGCCCATTTATCGCCATAGCCGCCCTCGCGGACAGCAATCTGAATATAGGGAACGCGAGGCCGGGAGGGAAGGGGGCGCTGCGCCGCTCTTGTCAGACGAAGGAAAGTCCGCACAATATGTGTAGGCACGGGACCTCGCTGCCCGCAGGCTTGGGAGAAAGCACCATGAGCATCTTTCGCTGGCTGGTCGGATTGGCCGTCGCCGTGGCCTTCAGCACGATGGCGGCGGCTCAGGACAAAGAACCACCGATGATCGCGGGGAATCCAGCCGTGGCGCCGCTCAAATGGGTGGGGCTGCTGATGTTCCAGAACGCCAAGAACGAGACGTTCTCGTGCACTGCTCAATTCATCGCGCCGAGAGTCCTTCTCACGGCGGCCCATTGCGTGCGCGACAACCAGACGGGGGAGTGGTACGACACGAACAAGATGTACTTCTTCCTGCAGTATCAAAATGACAACGCTTCAGACATTTACAAGGTGATTTGCACCGGACATTTGGGCGGCTATGCGCCGAAAATTGCTGCTAACGCGACAGACGACGAAAAGGATCAGGCGTTTGAGGACGCGATGCAGTATGACTACGCGATGATACTGGTGAATCACGATAGCATAACTGGCCACATGAAAGTGGATACAGAATGGCTCGGGAGACATCCCATGGCGGTGCAGATCGGCTATCCCGGAGCCATTGAAGGTGGAATGATCGTCCAACGGGACCCTGGCGTGCTGGCGCTCTCGCTATCCCGGCCGAACGAAGTCATTCTCATGCACGCGAACCCCAACATGACTCAGGGCACGAGCGGCGGAGCCTGGATAGCCAATTTCACCAACGGCGAAAGCCAGGGCAATAATGTCATCGTTGGCGTCACATCATTCGGCAATCCAAGTTGGCCGGGCATCACATTTGGCCCTTACTTTCGACAAGATACTTATGGAAGTCTGTTCGACTACGTATCCAAGGGGTGTCCGAAATAACCCCCGCCGGCCTGAAGGTTGGCGTCAGTCCTGCGGAGAAAGTCTCATGCGCGGTTTGTCGGTTTTTTTGACGGTTGCGTTGACAAGTGCATTTGCGGTTGCGGCCCACGCCGAAACCCGTTCCGTTTCTTGGCAGGGCCAGGCCATCGAGGCCAGCATCGCCGAGCCAACCCGGGGCCTCGGCCCGTCGCGAGAGGAACTGATGAAGATGGCGCATGACGCCAAGCCCGCGTTGCCCACTCGCGCCTTCCCCGGTCCAAGTCAGACCCCCAAGTAATCCGGACCCCCAAGTAATCCGGAAGCTTGCGGAGGGCGAGGCGGTCCGGCAACACGACCCCTATCGCGTCTTAGCGAGCGGGTGATTCGCCCGCCGGCTTTTGCGCTGCCCGGAACGCTTCGGCGAACGCGGCGAGTTCGTTCTCGTCGATGTCGCTGACCGCGACATAACTCAAGTTCGCGTCCGACCAGCGGGCGACGTGGAAGCCGTCGACGGTCTCGATCGCGCCGGCGCCCGCCCCCCGCGCGCCGGCCATCGTCGCCGGAAGCTCCGTGACGGCGATCAGATGTTCCCGCTTGCGATAGACAAGCGTCGGCGCCGGCACGCGGTCGACGACGGCGATGCGCCCGCCCTCGAGCGTGAAGCCCTCTTGCGCGAGGTCGGCGATTTGGGCGCTGATCGTCGCGTGGGCGGCGAGCCATGGCTTGACCGTGTGCCGGTCCGAAGAGGCGACGTCGAACGGCTGGCCGGCAATCTCGGCGCGGGCGAAATCGGCGACCAGCCGCTGGGCCACGACGTCGGAAGCCGAAGGCGTGCGCAGCGACGTCAGCCCCGCCCCGACTGCAAAGCCGAGGACCGCGAAGGAGGCGGCCATCGCGAGCGCTCGCGTGTCAAGCCACGCCCGGCGACGAAACGGAACCAGAGTCGCGGGCGCAGCGACCGTCTCAGGCGGCGGGGTCGACGCAGCCAGCGCCGCAATGCGGTCGGCGAGCGCTTGCGGCGCTGCTTCGCGCGGCGCATGACGGCGAACCGCATCTCGTAGCGCTGCGAGGCGCCGGTATTCGGCGGCCAACGCCGGATCGTCGCGCATCTCGCGCTCGAACTTGAGCGAGGCCATGGGGTCAAGCTCGCCGTCGAGGGCAGCGTTGAGTCTCAGAAGCCGCTCATTCATGTCCTCGTCGGTCATGGGTCGGCCCTCAAAGTCTTGGCGAGCATGGCTCGGGCGCGCGCCAGCCGCGACATCACCGTGCCGACCGGCGTGTCGGTCGCTTCGGCGATCTCGCGATAAGAGAGGCCATTGATGTCGCGCATCACCAACGTTTCCAGAAAGGGCGGGGGAAGGCCGGCGATCGCCTGACGCAGCCGCTCGCCGTCTTCATGGGCGATGAGCTCCTGTTCGGGAGTGGGCGCTGCGTCGTCGCCCTGACGCAAATCGAGCGCGTCGAGGTCGGAGAGGTCGCCGGCGTAAGCCACGGTCTTGCGCCGATTGCGAGCCATGAAGGTCATGGCGGCGTTGCGAACGATGGCGAGAAACCACGGTTTCGGTCGATCGACCGAGACGGTGGAGAGAGCCTGAAGCGCCCGCAGCGCAGCGTCTTGCACAATGTCCTCGGCGTCGGTTGGGCTTTGCGACAGCCATTTGGCGAGTGAGTACGCATCATCGAGCAGCGGCGGCACGATTTCTCGAAAGCGCTGCTCGGCGATTGGACTGCTCAACCGGCGCGCCCCGCCGGAGGACGCCTTATTTGGCGCGCTCCTTGAGGTAAGCAATCACATCGGCCCGGGCCTGCGGGTTGTCCAAGTGAAAGAACATCTTGGCGCCGGGCGCGACAGCCTGAGGGTCGGTCAGCCACTTGTCGAGCGTCTCCTCGTTCCAGACGATATTCGCCGATTTAAGCGCATCCGAATAGTCATAGTCGGGCAGGGAGGCGGCCTTGCGCCCGAACACGCCGCGATGACGTGGCCCAACGTCGTTCTTGTCGAGCGAATGGCAGTCCTGGCAGGCTTCGTAGAGCGTCTCGCCGCGAGCGGCGTCGCCCGCGGGGCCGGCCCACGCGGTGTTGGCGAGCGCCGCGGAGATCGCGCAAGCGAGGACCACGGCGGCGGCGTATTTCTCCTGTCTGCGCGAATGCGCGTCGAAGAGCTGTTCATCCCGCGCGCCAGCGCGCGATATTGCGCGAGGCTGAGTTGAAGGGTCCCTCTCCAGCGACGGGTGCGGTGGGATCACGCCCGTCCTTCGACGGACTTCGCAGGAGAGGGGTTCGGGCAAGCGAAACGGTTTCATTGTCGTAGCTTCACGAAAGATCCGAGTCCGTGACGGCGAGCGTCGCGGGCGAGGGCGAATAAACGACCTCCCGAATGCCGAGCCATTTGCGCAATTCTCCGGCGGGCACCAGCTTGGGGCCCGGCGCGGGCGCGGTCCCAGGCGCGGGCTGGGGAAAGGCGGTCGAACGCGCGGTGTGGAAGGTCACATTCCCTTCCACCTTCTGCATGAGCTGGTGGATGTGGCCGTTAAGGACGGTCACCGAGCCGAAGCGCGAGAGGTAGCCGAGCGCCTGCGCCGAGTCCTCGGTGCCCCACCCCCATTCCGGTGCGATCATCCA
>JBAUXQ010000896.1:0-2293 GCA_049584355.1 Roseiarcus sp.
GGTCAGATCGTTCTCGAAGATCTCGACGGCGCGAAAGCCCGCCTTGGCCGCGGCGGCGAGTTTTTCCTCCAGCGCGCCGCCCATGCAGACCGAGGCGATCGACCATCTGAGCATCAAGGAAATCCAGACCTTCTCCCGAACCGACTTTTTGCCCTTTCCAGCATCTTTGCAAGACGCTGGAAGAGATTGCAGTTTTGAGTTCCCTGGCCGCTGGCTAGCGGCACCTCAGCGTCGGTCCATCCTGCTCACAGGCCATCTGCGCGTCTGGCCGGTAGTGCCAGGAGCCGGCCCAATGCAGTTCATCATTGATGCCGGTCACGGCCGGCCCGGCGACGTAGGACGAGGCGCTATTCACGTCGCCCTGCCCGGAATAGGTCTCGGTCGCGGGATAAGGCGCGACCGGGCGCGTCCGGACCACGGGAGAGGTCCCGTCGCCGCCGGAGTGGTAGGAAACAAGCTGCTGAGCTGGCTCAGTCTTGTCCTCGACCCAAGCGACAAGAGGGGTCAGCATATCAAGGGTCGCGGCGGCTGGACCGCCCCCACAATGGTACATCCCAGGGATCATGTAGAGGGTGAGGAAATTGGAGACCTGCTCAGGCCCCATGTACCTCCGGACGGCTGCGTAGTAGTTCAGGGTCCCGAACGGCGACGTGCCCGAATCCGCCCAACCCTGCCAGATGATCAGTTTACCGCCGTGAGCGGCGAAGGCCCGTAAGTCCGGGTTCGTCGGATCGTTGAGGCCATGCATGGCGTCAAGCCGGCGAAACTCCTCTTCCGTAAATTCAATGTTCGCGTTGGTGACGCCAGTCCTGCGCCAACTGCTCATATAATTTGGGAAGTCATAGGAAAAGGCGTAGTCGACCGAAGTGTCCGGAGAAAACTTCGTCCCCCTGGGAAGCGCCATCGAACCCGCCCATGCGAGCTCCGAGCCGTAGGGCATTCCGCCAGGGGCCAGGCGCTCGCCTTTTTCGTCCTCGGGGCCTCGCCAGATCAGGTTCGCCGCCCGAGCCTGGTCCGGGGTGAGGCAATCAGGCGCGTCAGCGCCTTTGCAGACCAGGGACGTCGCATCGAAATGACAGACGCGAGGATCCTGGATCATGCCGCTGGTGTCAGCGCAGGCAGCCAGCACTGCCTTCGCAAGAGCCGGGATTTTGTCGGCGGTGAGGATAGAAGCGCCATCCGGCGCTTCGTTGACCCGCACGTTCCAGCCGTGAACGAACGTGTTTTCATCGGTGTTGTCGATTGTCGGCGCGCCGGCGACGATTCCGTCGTAATCGTCCGGATAGCGCTCTGCGACCTGCAGCGCCGCCCGGCCGCCGCTCGAGCAGCCGTCGAAATAGGAAAACCTAGGCGGCTGACCGTAGAAGGCGGCGACAATCGCCTTCACCGCGACAGTCGCCTTACGGTTCGATCGGTAGAAGAAGTCCACAAGCGCCGATGGGTCGCCGACCGCCCAGGCGCCGTCGGCGATCGAGCGCAAGAAATGTCCCTTGTCGGTCGCCCCGACATGGCCGCCGTCATGGCTCGCAACGACGAGTTCGCCTGACCCCGCGACCGCGCAGCCGGTCGAAGCGGAAGGGGCGCCGACGGGCAGCGAGAGCAGGTCGCCGCAATAACCGCCGCAGCCGTTCATCACCATCCGCTGGGTCCACGTCTCCGTCGGCAAACGCACCTGAAAGGCGACGCCAGGAGCGACGTAGCCGGACACAAGACAGTAGGGAGCAGACGCGCCCTCGGTGACGACGGCCGCGCTGTCGAGCTTGGCGGGCGCCTCTTTGAGATAGCTAAGATCGAGCTTGAGCATGTCGCCGCACGCCATGATCGGCTTGACGACCGAGAGCGGCGAGGCGTTCGCGGCGCCTGACCCGATCAACATGAGGCCCACAACCAGAATGATGGGCCGCCACAGCGCCGATATGGTTCTCCCCGCGCGCCACATTTGTGCGCCCTCCCTGTTCGAGTTCCCCAACTGGCCGTTCTTGGCTCTCGTCATGGGCCGCCCGCCCGAGAACCGCCATGCCGATGATCTGACGCCGGCCAGACCGGACCGTCAAATACAAATGATGGCCATTGCCGTAACATCATGTTAGCGTTGTGATCCGCCGGCCGTCGTAGCGACCCCAACTCTATCCTTCCCCATTAGCTCGTCATGCTCACCCTGCGCCAAATCGAAGTCATCCGGGCGGTGATGCTGACGGGGACGATCGCCGGAGCGGCGCGGCTGCTCAACGTGGCTGCGCCAGGGCTCAGCCGTCTCATGAAGCACACCGAGGATTCGCTCGGCGCCAAGCTC
>JBAUXQ010000897.1:0-3896 GCA_049584355.1 Roseiarcus sp.
GGAGATCGGCGAGTGAAGACTTCCCACGATTGAGAGGGAGGATGGAGGGTGGAGAGGTTCTTTTGGCGAGACCGCGATCCCCCGCCTGAGGAGCGTACGATCGAGAGACGTTTCCCGGAGACTGTCCGCGGGTATCAGGCATGGCGGACGCTGGCGCGCGCCGTCGACGAGGACCCTTTTGGGGAGCGACCGGAGTTTCTGAGATCCGCCTTCGACACATTTCTTGTCGCCGCCAACGGAGATACGCGGCCGTTGCCTCCGACCTGCTGCCTGTTCATTTCTCACCGGATGAATGACGTCAACAACGCGCTGCATATCGCCTGGGTCGCAACCCAGTGCGGATACGATTATTGGCTCGATGTTCACGATCCGAGGCTGCTTGCGGCGAACAGAGTCCCGCTTTCGAGTCCGGCCCAGGAGATTTTGATCGCGGCGATCATCGAAATCGCGCTGCTCAACGTCACCCACGTCGTCGCCTTGCAGACGAACCGCAGCCTGGGATCTCAATGGATTCCCTACGAGCTTGGACGGGCAAAGACCCGGCACGTCTATTCCGATCAAGCCGCGGGCTGGTACTACCCTTCCGCCCTCGCCAACTCTCGGGCGGAATACATGCATCTGGTGGAAACGACGACAAGCGACGCCGAAATCCGCGCCTGGCTGACGCGTCCCCGCCCGTCGCGCCCTGATCAAAGTCCGTGCTCCCTCAGGGTCGCGGGCGACCGGAAGTGGAAGTACGGCGATCATGAGCCTCCTCTCGATCCGCCATGAGAGCGCCAAAGCAAATCTGCTGATCTGATCGTGCTGGCGCCGGGTTGACTGACGACGTAAGACCACGCCGCCGCCCTTCGTCTTGCTGCGAGTTTCAATCAGGGCGACACATTGGCGAGATCGTTGGCGCACCCCTTGCTTGGCGTCGCCGCGCTGACGACTCAAGACCGGAGGAGCTCACGTGACCACTCATCCTGCGCTGGCCGCGGACCGGGTCGCGGTCGTCACCGGAGCGGCGAGCGGCATCGGTCTCGCGGCTTCCGTCAAATTCGCGGCGCTCGGCATGAAGGTGTGCATGGCCGACGCCAACGGCGAGGCGCTCGAAGCCGCGGCCGCCCAGCTGCGCGAGACGGCCCAGCGGCCCGACGCCGTGCGGACCTTCGCCGTCGACGTGAGCAACCCCGACAGCGTGCGGCGCCTGAAGGAATCGGTCTTCGAGGCCTTTGGTGAAGTCGCTTTGCTGATGAACAACGCGGGAACCGGCGGCGGCGGTGGATTGTTCGCCGCCGACCCGGTCCGGTGGCGGCGCATCCTCGACGTCAATCTCCTCGGCGTGGTCAATGGGGTGCAGATTTTCGCCCCCGACATGATCCGCCAGGAAACGCCCTCGGCGATTGTCAACACCGGATCCAAACAGGGCATAACCTGCCCGCCCGGCGACACCGCCTATAATGTCTCGAAGGCGGGCGTGAAGGTGGTGACGGAATCGCTGGCGCACGAATTGCGCAACATCGACGGCTGCCAGGTGAGCGCGCACCTGCTCATTCCGGGCTTCACCTTCACCGGCATGACCGCGGGCTCGAACACCGAAAAGCCAGTCGCCGCCTGGACGGCGCAGCAGGTGGTCGATTTCATGCTCGCCGCGATGACCAAGGGCGACTTCTACATCCTTTGCCCCGACAACGACGTGCCGCGCGAACTGGACGAGCGGCGAATCCTGTGGGCGGCGGGCGACATCGTCGAGAACCGGCCGCCGCTCTCCCGCTGGCATCCTGACTACAAGGACGCCTTCGCCAGATTCGCCAAGGCTTGAGGGGCGCTTCGGTTGGATTGAACGAACGCCGTCGAGTCGAAAGCGACCTGTCATGCCCGCGGAAAGCGGGAATCCAGGTCCCCGCCGCAGCCGCAAGTCTAGATACCCGCTTTCGCGGGTATGACAATGTTGCGGGTATGACAATGTTCAAGCGCCGCCGGCCGCTGGACGCAACTTGGCGGACATGTCACGTAAGCGCGTCGGAGGGAGGCGGGATTGCCGGAAATGAGTTCGCTCGCCATCTCGCTCGTTGTCACCGGCCTGATCACCGCGAGCGGCCTCGTCGGCCTCGTGCTTCAGCGCGTCCTCCCGGAGCGCTACACGATGGACAAGGCCCGCGACATGATCGGCGGCGTCGTCGGGCAGCTGACGCTCCTGCTCGTGCTGGTCAACGGTCTCCTCATCTGGACGGCCTACGGCGTCTACAGCACCCAGCAGACGGAGCTGCAGACGCTGGTGGCGCGCGCGCTCGAGTTCGATCTCGAAATGCGCCAGTACGGACCGGAGGCAGATGAGGCCCGCGGCATGTTGAGGACCGATCTCGTCTGGGCGCACGAACAGTTTTGGGGCGACGACACCTCGCGCGCCGCGGCCTATGAGGCCTCGTACAAGGCCATGGGCAGCCTGAACAAGTTTCTCGATGGCCTCACGCCCAAGACGCCCGCGCAGACAAGCCTGCTCACCGCCGCGCGCGCGAACTACGCATTCATCGGCGAGCAGCGGCTCCTCATGTCGCTGCAGGCGGCGACCCCGGTCCCCTGGCCTTTGATCTACGCCGTGACGTTCTGGGCGTCCCTCCTGTTCGCCAGTATGGGGCTTCTGTCGAGATTGAGCCCGATGTCGGTCGCGATGCTGATCCTGGGGAGCGCCTCGATCGGGCTTGCCATCTTTCTGATCCTCGAGTTCAGCCAGCCCTACACCAGCTCGATTCGCGTCTCGCCGGCGCCGCTCGAACAGGCGATCCTTCAGCTCGACAAGCCGGGCGAGCCCGGCGGCGCAGTACAGTGAACAGGAGGCAAACCGATGGCCCATTACAAGATCCTCAGCGACGCCGAGATTCGCTCGGCGCTGGCCGAGTTACCGGACTGGTCCTTGAAGGCGCCCAACATCGAGGCGAAGTTCGCCCTCAAGACCTTTCGCGACGCGATCGCCTTTATCGTCGAGATCGCGATCGAGGCCGAGGTGATGAACCATCATCCGGAGTTCCACAACTCCTACAACATCGTCTCGTTCTCGTTCTGCACCCATGACGCCGGGATGAAGATCACCGATCTCGACATCGAGACGGCGAAGCGGATCAGCGCGCTTGCGAAGCGCTTCCAGGCGATGCCGTGACGTAGCTAAGGCGGGCGGCATCGCATGCGGAGCTTAAGGCGCGAGGTCAGGGAGCGTCCCCGCCCCCCTTGTGGGGGCGGGCCAGGCTGGGGGGTCGCTCCATGCCGAGGAGATTGAGGCCTATAGCGCGCTCACTTAGACACCACGCGACCAATGCGGAACGACGTCTGTGGGAGGGCCTCCGACGCAAGCAAGTCGCGGGGTTCCGCTTTCGGCGTCAGGCTATCCTTGGCAATTTCATAGCTGACTTCGTTTGCTTCGATGCTCGGCTGGTCGTCGAGGTGGATGGAGCGACGCATTCGACGGACCAGGAAAGAGCTCATGACGCCGCCCGCTCGGCAGCGCTCGCGGTGCAGGGCTACGCCATTCTGCGCTTCACCAACGAGGAGGTGTACCGCAATCTCGACGGCGTGCTGGAGACGGTTCACGCCAGACTTCTTGAGCTGAGACCGCGCATCGAAGGCTGCGAGGCGCAGGTCCGCACGACCCCCCACCCCAACCCGCCCCCACAAGGGGGGCGGGAGCGCGTTCGGCCGCCTTCAGCGGAATGCCTGCGACGATGAGCGATGCGACCTTCGTGCATGAGTTCGCCGGCAAGGTCGCAATCGTGACCGGCGGCGGGGCCGGGCTCGGCTACGCGATCGCGCGCGCCTTCGCCCGCGCGGGGGCGCGGGTCGTCATCGCCGGGCGGACCCAGGAGACGCTTGCGCGCGCGGCTGCCGCGATCGAGAAGGAATGCGGCGCGCCGGTGCTTGCC
>JBAUXQ010000898.1:0-3550 GCA_049584355.1 Roseiarcus sp.
CCGCTTCACCGCCGAACGCCATTCCTTTCATCCACCGTCTAGCGGTATCGGGCGCATTCAAGGATCTGTTTCGCGAGGGGATGACGCTCGTCGAGGAGGCTGCGTCCTATCTCGACGGTCCGGGCCGGACGGAATCGCGCGGCCTTTCCCGCCCGGCCGCGCTCGCTTATTCGACCGAAAGCATGCGTTTGACCACCCGTCTCATGCAAGTCGCCTCGTGGCTCCTGCTTCAGCGCGCAGTCAACGAGGGGGAATTGACCTCGAGCCAAGCCCAGGCCGAGCGCGTCCGCGTCAAGCTTTCCCGCCAGGAATATGGCTGCGCGCCCGAGGTTTTCGAACAATTGCCGCCGACCCTGCGCAGCCTGAGCAAGCGGTCGCTCCGCATTCAGGAGCGCGTCATCCATCTTGATCAAGGCCTCGTCGTCGCCCTTTCGCCCGAGCCGGCGATGACGCGATCGGAGGTCGCCTCTCAGGTTGAGCGGCTTCGCGCGGCGTTTTCGAACTGACAGGCCGATAGACTCTCTTTTACCCCCGATCTTGCGCAATCCGAGCCGAGGGTCCCGCCCGCGAGCCTTGCCTTGACCCCCAATTTGGCCGCATTGGTCGGCGACATGTCAGCGCCCGATCCGATTCTCCGCTCATGCTCTTGACACCCCGAAACTCCCCCGGCTGCTCGCTCTATCTCATCACTCCGCTCCTGTCGGTCGCTGACGCCGACCCCTTCGCCAGGGTTTTCGCCGAGGTGGTCGGAGCGGCGGCGATCGCTTGCGCGCTCGTCCGTCTCGCGCCGGTGACCCAAACCGACGCGAAAGCCATCGTGGCGCCGGTCCTTCGCGCCGCCGTAGCCGCCGACTGTGCGCTCCTGATCGAGAGCGACGGCCGGTTGGCTGCTCGAGTTGGCGCAGATGGGGTTCATGTCAACGGCGCTGGCGCGGATCTGGTCGCGGCGGTCGAAAGCCTGAAACCGGAACGGATTGTCGGCGCTGGATTTCTGCGCACCCGTGATGAGGCGATGACCGCGGGCGAAATAGGGGCGGATTACGTGATGTTCGGAGAGCCGCGCGGCGGCGCGACAATGACGGAACTGCAGTCGCTGGCCGAGCGCGTCGGCTGGTGGGCGGAAATCTTCGAAACGCCGTGCGTCGCTTATGCCGACACGATCGCCGCCGCGGGCGCGCTGGCTGGCGCCGGTGCCGATTTCGTCGCGCTTGGCGAGGCGATCTGGAGCCGCCCTTCGCCGTCCGAAGCCGCGCGCGAGGCTCAAGCTCTGCTCGCGCGAGTCGGCGCGAAGGTCCCATGACGCGGTTTGCGCTCGCGGTCGCGTTGGCCCTCAGCTCGGCCGGCGCTGCTTTCGCCCAGACGCAGGCGCCAGGCGTCGCATCGCCGCTCGCGAACCTAACGGGGCTTGAGTCGCGCCCCTCACTGCCGCCCGCCCTGCCGCCGCGGGCGGATGGAGTGCCGCCAGATTTGGCTTTCGGCGCCTATCAGCGCGGCAACTTCCTCTATGCTCTGCTCGAGGCTGAACGGCGCCTCGACGGCAATCGCAGGGACGCGGCGGCGATGACGCTGATCGGCGAGATCTACCACGACGGCGTGGCTGTGGTTGGCGACGATCGCGAGGCTTCCCGCTGGTACGGTCTCGCCAGCAATCTTGGCGATCCTCAAGCCGCCTATGAGCTCGGAGTGCTGCTGCTTCAAGGCGCCAAGGGCGTGGCGAAGGATCCGGTCGCCGCCAGGGCGCAGTTCGAGCGGGCGGCGGCCAAGAACCATTCAGGCGCGCTCTACAATCTCGGGATCATGGAGCTCAACGGCGTGGACGGAAAGACGCCGGACTACGCCAAATCGGCGCAATATTTCCTTCGTGCGGCGAATGCCGGCGACGACAACGCGGCCTATTCCTACGGCGTGATGCTGCGCGAGGGCAAAGGCGTGCCGCAGGATATCGTCGAGGCGGCCCACTGGCTCAAGCGCGCCGCCGACGGCGGCATCATCGCCGGCCAGGTCGAATACGCGATCATGCTGTTCAACGGCGAGGGCGCAACAAGAGACGAAGCCGGCGCCGCCAAGATCCTTCTTGTCGCCGCCGCCCGCGGCAATCCGATTGCCCAGAACCGCATCGCTCACCTTTATGTCAGCGGCCGCGCGCTGCCCCGCGACCTCGCCAAGGCTGCGGCGTGGAACAGCTTCGCCAAAGCTGCGGGGCTTCAGGATCAGGACCTCGACGTCGCCACCGCCGATCTGACCCTCGACGAGCGCCGGCGCTTCACCAAGATGGTCCACGAGCTCGGAGGTTTTTGACCCCGAGCGCCGGGTCGCCGGCTCGGGACTATCGGCTTCCTCGCGGGTTGGCCTTTTTATTGCACATCTTTGCGCTAAAAGAGGGTTCACGGCCCGTCTGGGCCGATCGAGGAGGCGATACGCGCATGACGACCAAGCTCAATGCACGGATCGGCGAGGTGACCGAACGCATCGCCCAGCGCAGCCGCCCGTCGCGCCAGGCTTACCTCGCGCGGATCGACGCGGCGATCGCCAACAAGCCGGCCCGCAAACGCCTCGGCTGCGCCAATTTCGCCCATGGCTTCGCCGCCTGCGCGGCGGGCGACAAGGAGGCGCTGCGCGAGGGAACGGGGCCCAATCTCGCGCTCGTCACCGCCTACAATGACATGCTCTCGGCCCATCAGCCCTACGCCCGCTTTCCCGATCTCATCAAAGAGGCGGCGCGCGCCGCGGGGGGGACGGCGCAGGTCGCGGGCGGCGTTCCGGCGATGTGCGATGGAGTCACCCAGGGCGAGAAGGGGATGGAGCTTTCCCTGTTCTCGCGCGACGTCATTGCGCTTTCGACCGCGGTCGCCCTTTCGCACGATATGTTCGATGCGGCGGTCTATCTCGGGATCTGCGACAAGATCGTGCCGGGCCTATTGATCGGCGCCCTCTCGTTTGGCCATTTGCCGGCGGTGTTCCTGCCTGCGGGACCGATGCCCTCGGGCCTTCCCAACGACGAGAAATCGAAAGTCCGCCAGCTCTTCGCCGAAGGCAAGGCGACCCGCGCCGACTTACTGGCCGCGGAGGCCGAGGCCTATCACGGGCCCGGCACTTGCACTTTCTACGGCACCGCCAACACCAACCAGATGCTGATGGAGATCATGGGCCTGCATTTGCCGGGCGCGTCCTTCATCAATCCCAACACGCCGCTGCGCGACGCGCTCACCATGCTCGGCGTCAAGCGGGCGCTGGCGATCACTGCGCTCGGCAATCAGTTCGCGCCGATCGGGCGCATCATCGACGAACGCGCGATCGTCAACGGCGTCGTCGGGCTCAACGCGACTGGCGGCTCGACCAATCTCACCATCCATCTGGTGGCGATGGCCGCCGCCGCCGGCATCGCGCTGAGGTGGGAGGATTTCGCCGACCTCGCAGAGGTCACGCCGCTCCTGACGCGGATTTATCCGAACGGTAAGGCCGACGTGAATCATTTTCACGCCGCAGGCGGCATGGGCCTGCTGATCCGCGAACTTCTCGGAGCCGGGCTCCTGCACGGCGACGCCCAGAC
>JBAUXQ010000899.1:0-6933 GCA_049584355.1 Roseiarcus sp.
CTCAGGCGCCAGCAAGCGAATCCGCCCAGGCGACGCTCAGCCTCTCCGCCGTCCTGAACGGCGGCGGCGCGCCGCTGACCGGAGGTCTGCGGTGGCGGGTCTTCGCCGCGCAACCCGATCCGGATGGCTCGCGTCCCCTGATCGTCGAATCCAGCCTGCCGCAGCCGACGCTGACGATTCCGGCCGGCGATTATGTCGTCCACGTCGCCTTTGGCCTCGCGAGCACGGCCAAACGAGTGACGCTCGCCGCCGAGGTGCGCTCCGAGCGGCTCACCCTGTCGGCGGGAGCGCTGAAGATCGAAGGAACGCTCGCCGACGCGCCGATCGACCCGTCCAAGCTGTCGCTGGCGATCTACGTGCCCCAGAACCGCAACCCCCTCGGCAAGCTCGTCTATGCCAAAGGCAAGGCAGGCGATATCATCGGGCTGCCGGAAGGCTCCTATCATATCGTCTCGACCTATCTCGACACGGTCGGCGCCCATTCGGGAGTGAACCCCGCCAATTCGGGCAAATCAGCAGCGGTCGCGCCGCCGGCGGCGATTCCCTCCAATTCGATCGTCAACGCCGACATCAGGGTCGCCTCCGGCAAGCGGATCGACGTCACGATCAAGCACCGCTGCGCGACGCTGACCCTCAAGCTCGTCAACAAGCCCGGAGCCGAGGCGCTCGCCAACACCACTTTCACCGTGCTCACTCCGGGCGGCGACGTGATCCGCGAGCTCGTCGGCGCCTTTCCCGCGCTAGTGCTCGCCGAGGGCGAGTACGTGGTCATCGCGCGGCACGATTCCAAGATCTACCAGTCGACCTTCCAGGTTCAGACCGGGATGGACCACGACGTCGAAGTTGTTGCAGAAGAGAGCGGCAAACAGGGGCCGTAACCGGATGCAGACCTTCTTCGTCCAAATCAAATGCGCGCTCGGCCGGACCTATGAGGTCGCGAGCGCCCTGGCGGAAGCGGAAATCGCGTCCGAAATCTACTCGATCGCCGGCGATTACGACATTCTGGCCAAATTCTATGTCGAATCGAACGTCGACATTGGCCACTTTGTCGGCCACAAGGTGCAGGTGATTCCCGGAATCGTCGACACGCGCACCATGATCACGTTCAAGGCGTTCTAGGCGCCGAGTGATCGATTCCGCGGCGACGGGGCTTAGCCCAAAGGTCTTATTCCATCATCCAACAGCAAGCGGCCGTTTCCAAGATGCGCTCAAGACTCTCTTCGGTTCTCGCCCTCAGCCTCGCTGTCGCCCTCGTGACTCTCGCCGGCGCCGCGCTGGCCGCGGATACCGAATTCCTGTTCGACGCGCTGCACGGCAGGACGCCCTATCGGGCGTCGTGGGACAAACTGATGAAGCTCGTCCAGCCGACGCCCGACTGGCTCGTCGCGTTCAACCGGAACTTCGATGGGGTGGCGAGCCAGATCACGATCCTCACCATCGACGGCAAGCCTTACGAGATCTCCTTCGTCTGCAAGCCGACGGACTGCGCCGAGCACAAGTTCGTCGTGCTGTTCGGCGCCAACGGGGCGCACGCCTATGGCGCGCTCGGCGGCAAGGATAATGATCCGGCGTTTTTCGGCGACCCCTCGCAGGTCGAGCAGGATGCGCTGACGAAGGCGGTGAAGGACTGACGACGGTCGTCGAAGCTTACATCCCGGGTGTCGCCGACCAAACGGGTCCGGCGGTTTCCTGAAAGCTAGACGAGCGGGCGCGTCGCAGCCTTCGCTCCTTCCGCCGGTCCTTGCAAGACGACTTTGCCGCTGGCGACCGAATGTCGTCAGTCTCGCTCCCTTTGAAGGCGGGTGACGATGACCCAGACGTTTCAGATATTGATTCTGCTCCTGGCAGTCATTTCCGCGGTCGCGCTGGTCGCGAAGCGACTGAAAATTCCGCCCGCTATTCTCCTGGTGATCACGGGCGTTGGGCTTGCGCTCATCCCCGGCCTGCCGACGCTGCAGCTCGCCCCCGACCTTGTCCTAGTGCTCGTGCTGCCGCCCATCATCTACTGGGACGCGGTGAAGATGAGTTGGAAAGAGTTCCGCTTCAACTTGCGCCCGATCACGCTGTTGGCGATCGGTTGTGTCGTGTTCACCACGGTCGCGGTCGCCGCGGCTACGCACTGGTTGTTGGGCTTTCCCTGGGCGGTCGGCTTTGTCTTGGGCGCCATCGTCTCGCCCCCCGACGCCGTCGCCCCGTTGGCGATCGCGCAGCGATTGCAGCTTCCCAAGCGACTGGTGGTCATTCTCGAGGGCGAAGGCCTGGCCAATGACGCGACCGCCCTCGTCCTCTATCGCTTCGCGGTCACCGCGGTGATGGCTGGATCGTTCTCGTTTGGCGAGGCCGCCGGCAGCTTTGCGGCCATCCTCGTGGGAGAGGTCGTGTGGGGAATCGGCGCCGGCTGGCTCATGCTTCGTCTGCGCCGTTGGGTCCGCGATCCCGGCATCGAGATCATGCTCTCGATCCTGACGCCGTTCGTCGCCTACTGGCCGCCCGAACAGCTCGGCGGCTCCGGCGTGCTCGCCACAGTGACCGCCGGGCTCTATGTCGGTTGGAACGGCGTTCGCTTGATTCCCGCGGCGACCCGGCTCCCGGGCATCGTGTTCTGGGACTTCCTGACCTACCTGATCGAGGGCATGGTGTTTCTCATCACCGGCCTGCAGGCGCGCAGACTCATTCCCGTCATTCGCCACCATTCGCTCGCCGAACTGACCTTCGCCGCCGTTGTTGTCTGCTTGGTTGTTATCGTGGCTCGGTTCGTGTGGATGTTTCCTGGGACTTATCTGCCGCGCTGGCTCGTTCCTGCGATCCGGCGCTATGACCCTTCGCCGCCGTGGCAATGGCCTTTCATGCTAGCGTTCACCGGCGTCCGCGGCATCGTCTCCCTCGCCGCCGCGCTCGCAATCCCCTTCACCGTGGCCGACGGGAGCCCGTTTCCCGAGCGCGATCTGATCCTGATTCTGACCTTCTGCGTTCTTTTCGTGACCCTGGTCGGCGAAGGCTTGACGCTGCCCGCGGTGACGCGCGCGCTCGGTCTCGCAAACGCGGGACGCCGCGAGCGACAGGCCGAGCAGGATGAGGAGTACAAGGGCCGCCGACGCGTTATCGAGGCAGCGATCGAACGGCTCGAGGCGCTCGTGGAGACCCGCAAGCTTCCGGAGGCCGTCGTCGGGCCGATGCGCGCGCATCTCCGCAACCGACTCGAAGACGTCGAGCGTCACAATGACGGCAATGAGCGCTACAAAAAACTCGCCCGGCTGAGCGATGAGCTCGAATTGTCGCTCATCGAGGCGGAACGGGAATTCATCAACCAGCTCTATCGCGACGGCGAGCTGAAGGATGAAGGCCGCCGTCGCATCGAGCGCGATCTGGATTTGCGCGACGCGCTTCTCGCGAATCTGCGGCCTGGGGAATGAGTCCCGGTTCGATGAGGCGCCCTCGCGACCCCCTCATCCCAGTTCGAGCGTGAACGGCGTCCCTTCGAAACAAGCCTCGCCGCGGCCGATGGTCGCAATCGCCTCGTTCATCCGGCCGCGCCGGCGGAGCGCATCGTCGGCGAGGGCGATGAGGCGCGGGTTGGGCGAGGCGGTCGGAGAGGCGGCGCGGATCGCCCTTGCGATGGCGAATTCGTCGCGGCTGCGGTTAAGCGCGCAGGCGGCGATAAAGGCGGCCGCGGTCGACCGGCTGACGCCGGCGAAGCAATGGATCACCATCGGCTCGGCGCGGTCCCAGGCGTGGATGAAGCCGAGCAGATTTTCGAGGTGCGTCGCGTCCGCCAAGACCTGTCCGGGCATCGGCTCGACAATGTCGGAAAGGGCGAGATAAAGATGGCGCTCGGGCCTGATCCCGATCGGGCGCTCGACTTCCGTGCCGGGGCTCAACAGGGTGACGAGCGAGCGGGCGCCGGTTTTCGCCACGGTTTCGCCGATCAGGGCAAGCGAACAGACGTGAAGGCGCGGCATGCGACGTTTCCTCGAACGGGAGCTTCTATAGAGTCCGGACCGCCTCGGCGTCGAGTTCGGCGAACCGGGCGAGAAAACGGGCTTCGACGACGGCTGGACGCATCGGCTCGAGGTAGGGGGCGAAATCGCGGAGCGGCAGATCGGGCGCGCCGAAGAGTTTGCGCGCCTCCGCGATCGCAAAGCCGGCGAGCGCGGTCGCCTCGAGATAGGCCGAGGCCCGGTCGGCGATCTTGATTGAGCGGTTGAGATCGTCGAGCGGCTCGGCGGCCAGGCCGAACCGGATGTGGATCGCTCGTTTGAGGCGCTCCTCGATCAGCTTGTAGTCGCCGCCGATCGCCGCCTTGAACGGCGAGATCATGTCGCCGATCACATATTCGGGCGCATCATGCAGCAACGCAGTGAGCCGCGCCTTGCCGGAAGGAAAGGGCTCGCCGGCCGCGAACAGCGCCTCCACCAACAGCGAATGCTGGGCGACGGAGAAAATCTCCGGTCCCTTGGTCTGGCCGTTCCAGCGAGCCACGCGCGCGAGGCCGTGGGCGATGTCGCCGATCTCGACGTCGAGCGGCGACGGATCGATGAGATCGAGCCGCCGCCCCGACAGCATCCGCTGCCAGGCGCGGCGGGTCCCGCCCTCGCTCATGGCTTGAACTCGCGCGCCAGCGCCCGGCAGGCCGCGTGACGGCAGCAATCGACGAGATGGTCGTTGACCATGCCGGTCGCCTGCATGAAGGCGTAGATGATCGTCGGCCCGACAAAATTGCCGCCGCGGCCGCGCAGGTCCTTTGCGATGGCCCGCGAAACCTCGCTCTCGGCCTGCATCTCGGCCATGCTGCGGCAGGCGTTCTGGATCGGACGTCCGTCGACGAAGCTCCAGAGATGACGGGCGAGCCCGCCTTTCTCCTTAAGGTCCAGAGTGATGCGCGCGAGCGCCACCGTCGCCTTTATCTTGGCGCGGTTGCGGACGATGCCGGCGTCCTGCATCAGCGCGTCTTGTTTCTTTTCGCTCCAGCGTGCGATCTTCTTCGGATCGAACCCGTCGAACGCCTTGCGGAAGGCCGGGCGCTTGCGCAGGATGGTGATCCAGCTGAGCCCCGCCTGGAAGCCGTCGAGCACCAGCTTCTCGAACATCGCCTGGTCGTCGTATTCGGGCACGCCCCATTCCTCGTCGTGATAGGCGAGGTAGAGCGGATCGGCGCCCGGCCACGGACATCGCAGGAGGCCGTCGGCGCCGCGCGCGGCGATGACGGCGCGCGGCGGTTTCTCTCGATCGGGCATTGGCGGGTCTCCCCTTTCTTCAGGCTTCGGTTGTGGGGATTAAGTCTTCGCCCGCCGCGCGGCGACGTTCAAGCATCGGGGCGGGTGGACCTAGCCGACGCCGGCGCGGATCGGCTCGCCGACCGCCCTTTGCAGGCTCTCATCGTCGTAGGCGGCGCGATTGACCGCCGGGCCGATCTCGATCAGCTCGAGCTGCGAATCCGGCGCGGGCCGCAGGAGCCTGACCGCCTCATCGGCGTCGACGCCGTCGACGTCGAGCCAGGCGGCGAAGTCCTCACGCTCGAGGATCGCCGGCATGCGATCGTGCAACTGGCTCATGAGCGCGTTGGCCGCGGTTGTGATGATGAGGGCGGTGTCGATTTCGCCGCCGGTCGGGTCGCAATAGGTCTGGTAGAGGCCGGCGAACCCCATAAGGCCGCGATCGACTGGGCGGACGAGATAGGGGCGCTTCGGCGCGCCGCGCGCGCCGCCCTGCCGCCATTGGTAAAAGCCGTCGGCGATGATGAGACAACGCCGCCGCGTCAGCGCGGCGCGAAAGCTCGGCCTCGTCGCCAGCGTCTCGGCGCGGGCATTGACGAGGAGCGGAAAGGTTTGCGGATCCTTGGCGAAGCCCGGCAGGAACCCCCAGCGCATCAACTGAAAATGCCTTCTGCGGCCGGCGCTGCGCGGCTCGGCGAAGACGACCGGGATCGGTTGGGTCGGGGCGATGTTGAAGCGCGGCGGAAAGTTCGGCGTCTCGGCGAAGCCGAAGAACGCCCGCACCGCCTCGGGCGGCAACGTGATCGCATAGCGTCCGCACATGGCTCCTCTGACTGACGGCGTTGACCGCCTCCGCAAATCTCGCCAATAGATTCGCCCCTCCATCGGCGAACTCAAGGACTTTGGCATGACGTTCCGCGCCGTTCGAGCCGACAAGACCGACGCCGGGCGGACGGTCCGGTTCGTCGACATGGAGGACGCGGACCTCATGGGCGGCGACGTGACGATCCGCGTCACCCATTCGACCGTCAACTACAAGGACGGGCTCGCGCTCAGCGGCAAATCGGCGATCATCCGCAGCTTTCCGATGGTGCTCGGCGTCGATCTCGCCGGCATTGTCGAAACGTCGGGTCGGGCGGACTTCGCTCCCGGCGATGAGGTGATCCTCACCGGCCGTGGCCTCAGCGAAACCCATTTCGGCGGCTACGCCGAAAGAGCGCGGGTGAACGGCGACTGGCTGGTCAAGCTGCCGGCGGGCTTGACGCGCGCCGAGGCGATGGCGATCGGCACCGCGGGCTTCACCGCCATGCTGGCCCTGATCGCGCTCGAGCAGGCGGGCATCGAGCCGTCCTTAGGCGCGGCGCTGGTGACGGGGGCGGCCGGAGGCGTCGGCTAAGATGGCGATCTCGCTCCTCGCCGGCAAGGGCTGGACGGTCGTCGCCTCGACCGGGCGGCTGGCCGAGACCGGCTATCTCAAGTCGCTTGGGGCGGCCGAGGTGATCGACCGGGCGACGCTCAGCGCGCCAGGCAGGCCGCTCGGCAAGGAGCGCTGGGCGGCGGCGGTCGACAGCGTCGGCTCGACGACGCTCGCCAACGCTCTCGCGCAGACCCGCTACGGCGGCGCGGTCGCGGCCTGTGGCCTCGCGGGGGCATGGACCTGCCGGCGACCGTGGCGCCCTTCATCCTGCGCGGCGTGTCGCTCCTCGGGATCGAGAGCGTC
>JBAUXQ010000900.1:0-3018 GCA_049584355.1 Roseiarcus sp.
GTTCGGAACACTGGCGCGGCTCTTTCCCGGCCGTATCGACCTCGGGCTCGGCCGTGCTCCGGGCACTGACCAGTTCACCTTGCGCGCCTTGCGTCGTCCGCCGGAGGCCTCCGATACCTTCCCCCAAGACGTTCTCGAATTGCAGGCGTTCCTGGCCCCGGCGGTCTCGGGCCAGCGAATCCAGGCAGTGCCGGCCGCGGGAACCGAAGTGCCGCTTTGGATCCTCGGATCGAGCCATTTCGGCGCCATGCTCGCCGCCGAGCTTGGGCTTCCCTATTCGTTCGCATCGCATTTCGCCCCCGACCTGCTCATTCCGGCGCTCGAGATCTATCGCAGCCGCTTCAAGCCGTCGGCGCAGCTCGACCGACCCTATGCTATGGTCGGCGTGAACATCATCGCCGCCGGCAGCGACGCCGAAGCGCGTCGCCTCGCCACGACCCAGCAAATGTCGTTCGCCAACATCTTTCGCGGCGCCCGGGGCTTGAGCCAGCCGCCGATCGACGACATCGAAAGCTATTGGTCGCCGATAGAGAGGGCGCAGGCGCAAAGGATGCTCGCCCGCTCGATCATCGGCTCTCCCGAGACGGTTCGCGCCGGCATGGAAGCGCTGGTCGCCGAAACCGGGGCCGACGAACTGATCGTCGTTTCCGACGTCTACGAGCATCCTGCACGGCTGCGCTCCTTCGAGCTTATCGCTGAGGCCGCCGGCGCCGCTCGAACGGGCCCGCCCTAGCGGCGGCGCAAGGGCAAAAAGCCGATGGCGCCTCGGCCACGTGATCCAAGGCGGCATCCGCCGCGTATCAGGCGAGGTCGGCTTCTCCCGCTGGCCCGGCCCCGGCGGCGAAAGCTGCGGGGCCATTTCTTTGCCTCCGAGCCTTGGAACGGCGACGATGGCGCTGGCGGGCCTTACCGGTCGTTTCAGACGAATCAGGAGCGTGCGCCCATGCGCCTTCCGATCATTTTCGTTGGCGCTCGCCGGCTGCAATGGCAACCAGCCGCCCAACGCCTCTGCCCACTGGGCCTTCAGCGGCGAGTCCGCCATCCAGGATCCCATCCATCAGGCGCAGACAAGCGGCTTCTACGCTGGGCGCTGACCAATGACTGGAGGCCAGATCATGTCCACGCGTGATTCGATCCGTCGGGCCGCGTTTGCGCTTCTCGCAGCGGTCGCGTGTCAAAACGCTCTTGCCCAGTCGGGCCTTCGGGTCCGCAATATTCGAGTCGATGTGGCGCCTTTGCGGGCAAACGCCGGCGAGCCGACCGCCTCGTGGGTGCAGCAGGCGCTCCCGGAGCAACTTGCCCAAGCCCTGGCGGGCCGCATGACGGCGCAGGGCGGCACCCTGGTCGTGCGGATAGACTATCTCACTCTGGGGCCGATCAAGGACAGCTCGGCCCGGGACAACATCAGCGGCGTTGCGATGATCGGGAATCTGCAATGGCCGGTGCGGGCGACGACAAAATATCAGGCTTCGGCGATCGACCAGACGCTGGTCGAGCGATCCAATCGCCAACGTGTGGCCCAACTCGTGCAAGCGCTTACGTATTGGCTGGCCAAAGACCTCTGAATACTGCTCATGGACGGAGATTCATTGCCCCTGTGGCATTCTCAGTAAAGCCTGTCCTGAATGGTTCCACCTCCCGAGATCAATATCGTTGGAGCCGACTCTGTCGAGTACGGACCAATCCGGAGGCACTCTGCCGTCGTGCCGGGCCAGGTGGTAGTGCAATCCTTGCACTGTTTCGCTGCCTGACCGGCTGACCAGAATGTTGTCGCAATTGTAATTCGTGCTTTGAAGCTGGATATCCGTGTCCTGAAGGAACTTGCGAATGTCGTCTTCACTGACGAGCATCGCCTTCAGATCGGCCCAGTCTGCGAGCTGGGCATTGTTTCCGTAGCGATCATGAATCTCTTTCTCGAGCGAGGGGCTTGGCGGAAACACTTCGTTTGAAAGACGGTAGACATATTTGCCGCTGACGTACCCGTTCCCCGGATCCGAGACCGGGCATTGGGCGGAGGCGGGGTCCGCAGGCGACTTTTCCTGGGCGTTTGCTTGCTGTCGGCCAGCTTGCGGTTGAACGACCGCGGATTTCTTTGTTTCCTGGCCGCTCTCGTAGAGAGAATAAAAAATTGTCCCAAGCCCGACAACAATCACAAGCGCGATTCCCGCCAGAAGGAATTTCAAAGCGCTCTGCACGAATCTTTTCCCGTTGATCGAGGCCGCCGCAGCACTGACGGCGACGGTGATAAACGTAACTATCCGAACACGTCTCGAAGGGGAAGGCCGCGACGCCTCCCCTGAGGCCTGTTATCGGCGCCGCCGTTGAAAGGATACGCGCAATCGATGACGGAGCCTTGCGATTCTTCGCTTGAGGGCCCAACGTCGTCGTTAAAAGTCAGGGAGGGCGCCTCGCCGGCGAGCCTACGCGGGTGACGCCCGCGCGCCAAGCCGAGCGCCCCTGTCCCCGAATGTCTCGGCCTTATTCAGCGACTCGACAAAAATTCCGTCAAACTCGCCGCCGCTTGCAAGAGTGCCGCCGCCGCCGCGAGCAAGGCCGCATAGGCGTTCCTCTGCAATCGAATGGTCGCAAAAAACTCGTATTGGCGGCCCTTCCTATCGCGTCCAAATCCCAATTGCGGGGTCGGATAAGAGGGTACCGGCGGCCTGGGCTGCTATGTCTCGGTCGGGTACCCTTTCACCATCGACGAATTAATCCAGGCGGCGGCGGCCAGGACGGCAAAGCTCACCGACAGTAGATTGAGAACGAACGCCGCTGCGTGACGCTCCTGCCTTCTTTCTGTCTCTGTCTCGTAGCAGGTCGACAGGAGAGGGCGCCGGAAATTCAGGGTGTCATCCGTCCAATCGCGCCCACACAAGTTCGTCCCCGTGTGTTGGACAGGCTGGCCAGAATTGAGGCTAAGTCCTTGATTCTATTTGGCGCTCCCAAGGGGACTCGAACCCCTGTTTTCGCCGTGAGAGGGCGACGTCGATCGTTCGCCGTGGTTCAGCACAATACGCC
>JBAUXQ010000901.1:0-2978 GCA_049584355.1 Roseiarcus sp.
CGGCCAAACTCTCCTCGAGCATCATGCGGGCGCGCGCGCGCAGTTTTTCGCTCTCGCTCTTGAGCTGGCCGCAGGCGGCCAGAATGTCGCGGCCCCTCGGCGTGCGCACCGGGCTCGCGTAGCCGGCATTGAACACGATTTCCGAAAACCGCTCGATCGTCCGCCAGTCCGAGCATTCGAAGGCGCTTCCGGGCCAGGGGTTGAATGGAATGAGGTTGATCTTGGCGGGCAGGCCCTTGAGCAGGCGCACCAGCGCCCTGGCCTCCGCCGGTGAATCGTTGACGCCTTTGAGCATCACGTATTCGAACGTGATGCGCCGGGCGTTGGAGGCGCCCGGATAGTTGCGGCAAGCCTCGAGCAGCGTCTCGAGCGGATATTTTCGGTTAAGCGGCACGAGCTTGTCGCGCAGCGCATTGTTGGTCGCGTGCAGCGACACCGCGAGCATCGTCCCGCATTCGGCCCCAAGCCTCGCCATCTCGGGCGCGACCCCCGAGGTCGAGACGGTGATGCGCCGCTTCGACAGCGACAGGCCGTCGCCGTCGGTCAGAATCGCGATCGCGTCGCGCACCGCCTCGAAATTGTAGAGCGGCTCGCCCATGCCCATGAAGACGATGTTGGACACCGCGCGGACGCCCTCGCCCTTGGGCACGAGCCCGCCGGCCGGAGCAACGCCGCCAGGAAAATCGCCGAGCCGGTCGCGGGCGACGAGGACCTGGGCGACGATCTCGGCCGCCGTCAGGTTGCGCGCCAGCGGCATCGTGCCGGTATGGCAGAACGAGCAGTTGAGGGTGCAGCCGACCTGGCTCGAGACGCAAAGCGTGCCCCGGTCGGATTCCGGGATATAGACGCATTCGATCTCGGCGCCCTTGTCGAAGCGGTGAGCGGGGGCCATGCGCAGCAGCCACTTGCGGGTGCCGTCGGCGGAGACCTGCTCGGCGGCCACTTCGGGACGCGCGAGGGTGCAGCGCTCGGCGAGCCGCTCGAGCACCGGCCGGGCGATGTTGCGCATCGCCGGGAACTCGCGGGCGCCGCGATGGTAGATCCAATGCCAGAGCTGGGAAGCGCGCATCTTCAGCTCGCGCTCGGGCATGCCGATTTCGGCGAGCGCGCGCTGGAGCTCGGCGCGCGAGGCGCCGGCGAGGTTCGCAAGCGCGCGGTCCTCGGCTTTCAGGGCGGCGACGGTCATGATCGGCCTTCTATCATGCGCGGGCGAAGCGACCAACGTTGAGTTGTTTTTGCGCCTTGGGACGAGCGAGTGCTCGGTGTCCGCGGTTGAAATGCAGGGTCCTCTCAGCGTCTTGATACCTATCTGCATTTTAGGTATCATCATAACGTTGGCGCCTAAACATTGGATAGGTCACGTTGTCGCAAGCGGTCAAAATCATCCAGGGCGGCAAGCTCGTAATCCCCGCCGCCATGCGCCGAGCCATGGGGATCGCCCGCGGGGACACCGTGGTCGTCGAATTGCTTCCGGACGGCGAGTTGCGCGTGCGCCCGCTCGCCTCCGCGATTCGGGAGGCGCAGGAGACGGTTCGTAAGTCGGTCAGGCCGGGTCGAAGCCTGGCGGATGAATTGATGCGCGAGCGCAAGCAGGACGCGGCTCGTGAGTGAGTCTTACATCCTCGATGCGTCCGCGCTTCTTTGCCTGCTCCAAGAGGAAAAAGGCGCCGAGCGCGTCGCGCGCGCATTGCCGGCGGCGAAAATCGGCGCGGTCAACTATTCCGAAGTCGTCGGCAAGCTCGTCGAGGCGGGAGTCGACGAGGCGAAAATCGACCGGTTGGTCGATGCGCTGCAGCTGACGGTGGTTCCGTTCGACCGAACCCAGGCGCGGCTGACCGGTTTGCTTCGCGCCGCGACGCGGAGGCTCGGCCTCTCGCTCGGCGATCGCGCTTGCCTTGCGCTGGCTTCGGCTGAAGGCGCCACGGCTCTGACCTGCGATCGAAGCTGGACGAAATTCGAGTCGCCCTGCAGGGTCGAGGCATTGCGCTGAGCGGCGGCCTTTCGCCTCAGTTCTCTCACCCCCCGAACACGTCGTTGGTCTGCGCCGTCACGCGCACGAAGGTGGTGCGCTTCGAGACCTCCTTGAGGTGGGCGGCGCCGATATAGGTCATCATCGAGCGCACGCCGCCCATGATCTCGGCCATCGTGCCTTCGACCGATCCGCGGTAGGGCGTCTCGACCGTCTTGCCCTCGGCGGCGCGATAGTGGGCGACGCCACCGGAATGCTTCCGCATCGCGGTCTCCGACGACATGCCATAGAACGTCATGCCGACCGCAACCTTCTCGCCGCCGCGCTCCTCGAATCGGATTTGGCCGTCGCACTCGTCGTGGCCGGCGAGCATGCCGCCGAGCATGACGAAATCGGCGCCTGCGCCATAGGCCTTGGCGACGTCGCCGGGCGCCGTGCAGCCGCCGTCGGCACAGACCTGGCCTTTGAGCCCGTGTGCGGCGTCGGCGCATTCGATGATCGCCGAAAGCTGCGGATAGCCGACGCCGGTCACCCGCCGCGTGGTGCAGACCGAGCCGGGGCCGATGCCGATCTTGACGATGTCCGCGCCGGCCAGAATCAGCGCTTCCGTCATGTCGCCGGTGACGACATTGCCCGCCATGACGACGGCGTTGGGATAGTCGTCGCGGACGCGCTTGACCGTTTCGAGGACTTTCTCGGCGTAGCCGTTGGCGACGTCGAGGCAGATGAACCGGATCGGCGCCGCCTTGGCGACCGAGGCGAGTTTCTTGACGTCGCCCGCGGTCGTGCCGAGGGAATAGAACGCATGCGCGCCGTCCGGTCCGGCGAAGAACTCGATGAGCTTCGGCTCGGGGTAGTGCTTATGCAGGGCGGTGAGCGCCCCATGCTTGCCGAGCGTGTGCGCCATCGCCATGGTGCCCGTGACGTCCATGTTGGCGGCGATGAGCGGAAAGCCCTTCCATTCCGAGCCGGTGTGGAGGAAACGGAAGGCGCGATCGACATCGACGGC
>JBAUXQ010000902.1:0-2045 GCA_049584355.1 Roseiarcus sp.
GCGGCGGCGTCAATCGGGCCCAGGCCGTCCGCCCGGCCAGACACTGGGCGTCGAGCCACGATGGCTGGTAGCCCTTGAGCCGTGCTGGCAGGATCTCGGTCTCCCAAGCCTTGGCCGGCGCCTCGAAGCCTTCGAGCGTGCTTAGAGTCGCGGGAAGCGAGTCGGGTCCCTCGAGCCGCGTCTCCTCCGACACATGCTGCCAGGCGAACAGGAAGCGGAGAAAGTCGCGCGCGGCGACGGGATCGATTTCCGACCGCAGCCGCCGAACGGTGTAGTGGTGCACGCGCGCGAGCAGGCGGCGGTCGCACCATTGCTCATCGTTGACGCCGGGAAGGAAGCGGCCTTTGAGAATCGCGCCTTCGCTTTCCAGCGCCGCGAGCGCCCCGGCCGCCGCCCCCGGTTCGAGTCCGAGCGGCGCCGTCAGCGTTGTTGGCGTGACCGGCCCGAGCCCCTCGAACCTGCCGCGCAGGATCTCGATGAGCGCCTCATCGCGCGACCATTTCGTTCCAGCCTGGTCGGCGGGCGGCGCGATCACGGGCTCGAGCCGCGCCTCCGGCCAAAGGGCCCGGAACTGGTTCAACCGCTCCGCCGGAATCCAGAGCCTCGCCTGGGGCGCCATCAGAAGCGCGACGCGCCCCTCCCGCGCCAACGCGTCGAGCCATTCGCGCCACTCCGGCGCGGCGCGAGCCTCGGCTTCGGTCAGCGACCCGAGCCACAGCAGGGCGTCATGCAACTCCTCGGCGTTGATCGGATCGGGCCAGGCCTCGGATTGAACCTTGGCGATCGCCTCCGGATCGAGCCTGCCAAGATCAGATGCGCTCTCGGGATCGCGCCAGCGCCGCGCCATGACTGCCTGGGTCCGCCGTTCTTCCAGCGGCGCGTCGTCGAGAAACGCGTAGGGTTTGGCGTTCAGCGCCGCGAGAGCGAGCGGCGAAGGTTCGGTCAGATCGCAAGGAATGATGCGAACGTCGCCCGCTTCGAGCCGCGCGAGCAGCCGCTCGAGGCCATCGATGTCCATCGCCTCGTGCAGGCAGTCGCTGATCGCCTGATTGGTGAGCGGATGATCGGGGACCTCACGCTCGCCGACCAGATTCTCGGCGCAGGCGATCTGATCGGGGAAAACCGCCGCGATCAGGTCCTCGGCCTGCATCCGCAGGAATTGCGGCGGCACTTTCTTGCCGCTGCGAAATCGCGGCAAGGCGAGCGAGACGCCGGCGACCCAGCGCCATCGTGTGGTGAACATCGGCGCATCGAGCATGGCCTGGACGAGCACCGCGCGGACGCTATTGGAATTGAGGTAGCGCGCAACGTCGCCGAGCTCGAAGCTGTGAGCAGTGGTCAGCGACAGCACGATATTGTCTTCGGTCGCCGCCGCCTGCAGCTCGAAGTTGAATTTGCGGCAAAAGCGCTTGCGCAGCGCTAGGCCCCAGGCGCGATTGATGCGGCTGCCGAACGGGGCGTGAATGACGAGCTGCATGCCCCCCGCTTCGTCGAAGAAGCGCTCGAAGACGATCGCGTCCTGGGTCGGCAGACAGCCGAGGGCGGCGTTGGCCGCTGCAAGATAGTCGATGAGCTGTTCGGCGGCGGCCGGGCCGACGCCGACGTCCTCGGCCAGCCAACGCCGGGCGGCAGTCCCGGACGCGTCGGAGCGCAGCCGCGCAGCGACTTCGGCGCGCAGGCGCGATACGGACATGGAAAGCTCGTCAGTTCGGCCCGGCGCTTCCCCGAGCCAGAACGGGATAGTCGGCGGCAACCCCTTGGCGTCCTCGACCCGGACCGTCCCGCGCTCGACCCGCTGGATGCGGTAGGAGGCGTTGCCGAGCTGGAAGATGTCGCCGGCCATGCTCTCGACGGCGAAATCCTCATTCACCGTGCCGATGATCTGGTTCTCCGGCTCCAGCAGCACTTGGTAATCGGCGGTGTCGGGGATCGTGCCGCCCGAGGTCAGCGCGGTCGTCCGCGCGCCGCGCCGGCCGCGCAAAATGCGATTGACCGAATCGCGATGGATGAGCGAGCCGCGACGGCCCCGACGGGTGGTGAAGCCC
>JBAUXQ010000903.1:0-1508 GCA_049584355.1 Roseiarcus sp.
GAGCTTTCGCGCGGTCCGCGAACGCACCTGACGATCGGATCGTTGTCTGCCGCCTTCCTCAACGTTCTTTGGCCGCCGAACGGCGTCGCGCTCGCCGACGTTTGCGTCCTGTCAACGTAAACAAAGCCTTTGATTCAATTGAAATTTACCAGCGCTAGAAAACCTTAGATTCATCTTGACTCTTAAACTCGTATTCACGGGCTTACGTTACAGTTCTACCCATAAGAGGACCGAAGGAACGTCGGCCGTGGGCAAGCGAAGAGACGAGAGTGCTATGATTAACGCAGTCAAAACACAAGATATTGCAGTTCGCTCGGACCCTGAACTTCGGGTGTCCGGCTTGTACCTTGAGACCTTGACGATGGTCGAGCGGCTTCATCGCCGGTTGCTTGACGTGATCAAGGATGAATTCGACCGTCGGAGCCGCTCCGACGTCAACGCGGTGCAGGCGTTGCTTTTGTACAATATCGGCGACAAGGAATTGACCGCCGGCGAATTGCGCACGCGCGGCTATTATCTCGGCTCGAACGTTTCCTACAACGTCAAGAAGCTGGTCGAGATGGGCTTCCTCCACCATTCCCGCTCGCGGATCGACCGTCGGTCGGTTCGAATCAGCCTGACCGATCGGGGCAAGGAGGTGCACCGCATCGTCTCCGGCGTTTACGAAAAGCACGCCCGCACCATCGAGCAGATCGGCGGCATTCCCGGCGACGACTTCGCCCGCATGAACGCTTCGCTATCGCGCCTCGAGCGCTATTGGACCGACCAGATCAAATATCGGCTCTGATTACGCTCTGTTAACTTCATAAGGTTTCTCTTGGGCGGGCGTCCCGCGGTGCGGGCGCCCGTCTTGCGTTCGACTCGCTCGGGTCATAAAAACGCCGGACTAGCCCATATGTTTCGTGCTAAGGCGCGGGAGCTTCCAGCGAACGGTACGGCACAGGTTGGAACGAGCTGGGCCGGGGCGGGGTCGGACGAGCGCCGTCCTTTCTTGGAGAAATGCAATTGATGCGTGGCATGATCGTCTCGCGGCTCTCACGCCGCGCCTTGTTTGCCGCGACGGCGAGCGTAGCTTTTGCCGTCGCCCTCGGATCGATCCCGTCCAAGGCCGACGATCAGGATGCCGCTCAGGCGGAATGGCCGCAAAGCTATGAGGCGTCGCCGCACATGACGGTCGGGCGCGAGGCGACCCCCATCCTGTCGCCGGCGACGGTCGAGGCAACGGAAGCGGCGATCCAGAAATATCAGGACATCGTCACCCGCGGCGGATGGAACACGGTGCCGGCCGGCGCCGAACTCAGAGTCGGCTCCAAATCGAAAGCCGTGGAGGCGCTGCGGGAGCGCCTCGTCGCTTCGGGCGATCTTGATCCGGTCGCGGGCGCGGGGCCGGTGTTCGATTCGTTCGTCGAAGCGGCGGTCCAGCGCTTCCAGGCTCGCAACGGCCTCAGCCAGACCGGCGTCGTCAATGAGGCGACGTTAACCGAGCTCAACGTGCCCGCCGCGGCGCG
>JBAUXQ010000904.1:0-5535 GCA_049584355.1 Roseiarcus sp.
GCCATCCGCCGCGCGACGCGCGAGGCGGCGAAGGCCCAGTTCGGTGGCCTCGGGCGCCAGATCGTCGAGCGCGCGTTTGAGCGCGCGGGCAAGAAATTCGCCGAGGCGAAACTCAAGGCGGCGCTGCCGCGTCTGGCGCGCGCCTCGATCGACGACGTCTTCATTGGCGTCGGCCGCGGCGAGATTTTCTCCACCGACGTCGTGCGCGCGGTGTTTCCGAACTTCAAGGAGGAGCGCAAGGCGGGTCCGGCCGTGCCGTTGAACGAGAGCGGGTGGTTCGGCTTGCCCAAGGCGGCCGACCTCGTGTTCCGCGTGCCCGGCGAATCCGACGCCGCGGAGGCGCTGCCGCTGCGCGGCATCGATTTCGATACGCCCGTGCGCTTCGCACCGAAGGGCGGGGCGGTGCCCGGGGAGCGCATCGTTGGCATTCGCGCGCCTGAGGGCATCGTCATTTATCCGATCCATTCGCCGGCGCTCGTCGATTACAACGATCACCCCGAGCTGTGGCTGGACGTGCGCTGGGACCTCGAGGACGCGCCGAACCTGCTGTATTCGACCCAGATCGTGGTCACGCTGCTCAACGAGCCGGGCGCGCTCGGCGTGATCGCCACGACCATTGGTGAATACGGCGCCAACATTGACGCTATTTCGTCGTCAGCCAGCGGCGCCGACTTCCGACGATTCGTCATCGATCTGCAGGTGCGCGACATCCAGCACCTCAATGCGGTCCTGTCCGAGCTGCGCGGCAAGAGCGTCGTCAACAAGGTCGAGCGGGCGAGCGGATAGGAAGTCGATGCCGCTTTACTTCGCCTACGGCGCGAACATGAACGCCAGCGCCATGGCGCGCCGCTGCCCGCGCTCGAAGGCGCTCGGGCTCGCGCGGCTCGTGCGACATCGGCTCGCCGTGATGCGCGAAGGCTGGCTGACCGTGGCGCGCGAACCGCGCTCCGCCGTGCACGGCGTGCTGTGGGACCTGGCGCTCGCCGACATTGCGGCGCTCGACCGCTACGAGGGCTTGCCGCAGGGCCTGTACGCCAAACTGACGCAGCCGGTCGTGACGAACCGCGGGCCAAGGCAGGCGATCGTCTATTTGGGCGGCAACGCCGGGCCGGGAGCCGCGCGTCCGGATTACATGGCGGAGGTCATCGCAGCGGCGCGCTCATGGCCGCTGCCGGCGGAGGCGATCGAGGCGCTGGAGCGGATTGCGGCAGTCGGCAGGTCGACAGGCGGCGGTGGGGCGTAGGCGGTAGCTTGTCCGCGGCGCCGGCCGGATGCTCTTTCCTAATGCTGATCTGTCGGCCGCCAGTTTACCTGTTGTTCGCCGCCGCCTCTGCAGGATCCGTCCCCGTTACGCCGCCGAGACTGAGCCAGACGTTCGGATCGTCCTGGGCCTGGCGCTTGTAGAACTGATAGCCGGTGGCGCTCCATGGGCGCACGTCCTGCGACAGGTTGTCGAGCACGAAGTCGCCGCGGTCGGTCTTCACGGTGAGCACCGCATGGCCTTCGCCGCTGAGGTCGCGGACGATCGTCATCAGCAGCGCCTGCCGCGGAAAGCCGCGCTCGATCAGGAGCTTGCGCTTGAACAGGGCGTAGATCTTGCAGTCGCCCTTGCCGTCGACCGGATAATCCCAATGGTCGAGCGTCGTACCCCAATGGTCGAGGTTGCTGACCGGTTCGATCGCGTTGTTGGCCTCGTCGTTGATGTCGCTGAGGGTCTTCCAGGTTTGCCGGGTCAGGCGCACGTCCATCGGCTTCAGCTTGCCGAGGGTGCACTCTTCGCTGTGGCGATTGCAGAAGTCGACCCAGCCGTAGGGAATCGAGGCTTCGCCCCCGATCGGCTCCCGGGTTGCCCGGGGAAGGCCCTGCTCGGACGCTTCGCCGAATGTGTTCCAGGCGAGGCCGAAGATCGCCGCCGCGGTGATGAAGCCAAAGAGCCGAGAAAGCATGGGTTGTCCCCCTCAATGGGGACACTATCGCCGCCGCGGCTTGGCGGCGGCCCAACAAAATAGGTCGGATTTTATCGATCGGCGGGCGCCGGCCAGGCGAAATTTGTTAGGGTTGACGACCGGTGTCGCTTCGCCGCCGATCGGGACCGCGGCGATCGGCCGCGCGTTCGGCCCGATCATGCTCCTCTGGTTTGCGGTGATCGCGGCGCTGGGCGCCTACGGCGTCATCCAGCACCCTTCGGTCTTCGCCGCAGTCAATCCGCTTTACGGCCTCGAGTATCTGTCAAACGGGGGCTTGCAGGGTTTTCTGGTGCTCGGCGGGGTGTTCCTTTGCGTGACCGGGGCCGAGGCGCTCTACGCCGACATGGGCCATTTCGGCCCGACGCCGATCCGCCTCTCGTGGAGCTTGATCGTCTTCCCAGCCCTTGCCTTGCGACCAGGTCGTCGAGATCGGGCGGGAGATCGAGATTTGACGTCTTTGCTAAATCGCCGAGTTTGCCGCCACGAACGGTAGACCTTGCGTCGCCGCCCCTCGCCCGCCAGGCGATTCTCAATCCGGCCCTGCCGGCGAAGGTTTGCGATCGCCTCTCTCTTTATTTCGCCGCTTCCGCCACCAGCGTCGCATAGTGGTCCGGCACGTACATTTCATGCGGGACCGGGTTGCGGTGGTACTCCGGATTGTGCACGCGCGTGGGCAGGACGGGCTTCACGTACGTCACTTCCTCGTAGTGGATGCGGGTCAGGAGATGGGCGATGCAGTTGAGACGGGCGCGTTTCTTGTCGACCGCTTCCACCACCCACCACGGCGCCTCGGGGATATGGGTGCGTTCGAGCATCGTCTCCTTGGCCTTGGTGTAGAACTCCCAGCGGCGGCGCGACTCGAGGTCCATCGGCGACAGCTTCCACTGTTTGAGCGGATCGTTGATGCGCATGAGAAAGCGCAGGTGCTGCTCGTCGTCGGTGATCGAGAACCAGTATTTGACCAGTACGATGCCTGAGCGCACGAGCAGGCGCTCGAACTCCGGGGCCGACTGGAAGAAGTCCTCGTATTGCTCGTCGGTGCAGAAGCCCATTACCCGTTCGACCCCGGCGCGGTTGTACCAGCTGCGGTCGAACAGCACGATCTCGCCGCCGGCCGGCAGGTGCGGGACATAGCGCTGGAAGTACCACTGGGTGCTCTCACGCTCGGTCGGCGCGGGCAGCGCCACGGCGCGACAGACGCGCGGGTTGAGACGCTGGGTGACGCGCTTGATCGCCCCGCCCTTGCCCGCCGAATCCCGGCCCTCGAAGATAACGACCAGCTTGAGCTTTTTGGCGACCACCCAATCCTGGAGCTTGATGAGCTCCCGCTGCAGGCGCAGGAGCTCGTTGAAATAAACCTGCCGCGGCAGGGTATCGTGCATCGGAAGATGCTCGGTTTCGGCCAGCAAGTCTGCGAGGTCGCTGTCCTCGAGCTCGAGCTCGATGTCCTCATCGAGGTTGTCCTGGATCTCGGCGTTGACGCGCTTCTGGAACGTGCTGACGGGACTTGCCTTTTCCGCACTCATTGAGATTACTTCCCTGGTTGGCGCCCCGCCGCGGCGAACCTGCGGCTCGGGGGAAATGTTCGACGACGCATGCGACGGTTTTGCGACAGGCCTCACGGCCGGCGGCGGGCCCCAGCGTCCGTGTCTCCCGATGCCGCGCCACGATCAGCGCGACGGCGCACGAGCCGAACCAAGTGATGGTGTTGTCGGCGGCTCGTGACCATGATCGGCTCGCGCGCCCCGAGCACAGCGCCTCGACTTGATGCTGCGCCCCGCGCAGTCGTGAAGCGGTCCCAGATCATCGCCACTTATCGCCGCACGATACCCTTACGGTAACTCCGCTCTTCAGTGAGGTGAAGAGTTGATCTCGTTTCGAGTCCGATAACCCGCAGTGACCAGGGTCGCTATCAACTATGTCGATAAAGGCACGAAGATCGTCGTCTTGCCCCTTCACCAGATGACAAATACTGGTCATAATGTCGCTGATTTCAGCAGAATTTTTATTTAATTCGTCCGTCACCGCCGAATTTTTATCAGTTGCAGTTTCTGTCTTTATTTTTTGCAAATCGGATTGTTTGTGAGCCAGATTTAACTGATCAACCGACAGTGCGCCAATTTTTGTCGCTGTCTCTTTCATTCTGTCGGCGAGCGCCTTCCTGTCATCGCAACTCGATGCGGAAGCTGACGAAAACGACACGAAGCTCAAGAAAATTATTGCAAACGCGTGAAAAATCAATGAGCGCATTTTCCACCTCGATTTGCGAATCCACGGGGATCGAGACGGCCAGGGCAGGACGTGTTCTTGGCGACAAAAATTGCGCGGCCGTTGATAAACCAAAATGAGCCAGACAGTCTGCGGGCAGTTAATACTAATACATGGGGTAGTCCACGAGGATTCGATGCGTTTTTGCCCCGCGTCCGGATACGCCGCACCGTTCACGGCGCGACGCGCTTGGACAACCCATGAGCTCTGACAACGATCCCGCCGCTTCGCAGGAGGCGGTCTTCCGTTTTCTCGCCGATCCACGGACGCACGGGTTGAGCGGGCCGGTCGCGCGCGTCGATACCGCGGGCGCCGTCGTGTTTCTGGCCGGTCCTGACGCATACAAGGTCAAGCGGGCGGTCACGTTCCCGTTCATGGATCTGT
This sequence comes from Roseiarcus sp., assembly GCA_049584355.1. Classification (GTDB taxonomy): domain Bacteria; phylum Pseudomonadota; class Alphaproteobacteria; order Rhizobiales; family Beijerinckiaceae; genus Roseiarcus. The sequence continues at coordinate 4,620 of JBAUXQ010000904.1, forward strand.
CGACGCTGGACAAGCGCCGTCTCGCCTGCGAGGCCGAGATCGCGGTCAACCGCGCTTCGGCGCCGGGACTCTATCTGGCGGCGCTACCGATCACGCGATCCGGGGAGACGCTTGCGATCGGCGGCGAAGGCGAAGTTGTCGAATGGGTCACTCATATGCGGCGCTTCGACGAGAATGCGACGCTCGACCGGGTCGCCACGCGGGACTCCCTGTCGAACGAGACGATCGACAGGCTGACGCTCGCCATCCGCCGCTCCCATGCGCGAGCGCCGCTCAGAGATGCGGCGCGGTGCGCGCATGCGCTCGAGACCTATATCGAGCAGAACGACGCCGCCTTCGCTGAGCGGCCGGATCTCTTCGACGCGGCGAAAGCCCGACGGCTAGCCGTCGATTCGCGACTCGCTTTTGCGATGGCGCGTCCGATCCTGTTGAGACGCGGGGAAAGCGGTTTCACCCGCCGCTGTCACGGCGATCTGCACCTGGGCAACATTGTCATGCTCAACGGCGAGCCGACTTTGTTTGATGCGTTGGAGTTTTCTGACGATGTCGCGAGCGGCGACGTGCTCTATGATCTCGCTTTCCTGTTGATGGATCTTGAAGAGCGCGGCCTGCGGCCGGCCGCCAATCGGTTGTTCAACCGCTATCTCGCGCCTGAGCCGCCGGAGTCGATGTCGGGCCTTGCAGCGCTCCCCCTGTTCTTGAGTTTGCGCGCGGCGATCCGGGCCAAGGTCAAGGCCGCGGGCGCAGAACGGCTGGAGGGCGCGAAGCGCGACGAGGCGCGCGGGCTGGCCCGCGGTTATTTCGATTTCGCGATCGAGTCTCTTCGCTACGCCCCGCCGCGGCTCATCGCTGTCGGCGGGCTCTCGGGCGTCGGCAAGAGCGCGCTCGCCGACGCGCTCGCGCCGCGGCTCGGGCG
>JBAUXQ010000905.1:0-4925 GCA_049584355.1 Roseiarcus sp.
AATATATACCGACCAATTTGACTGTTCCAGCGCCTATTTTTGATATTTGGAAGTGGTTGCCCTCGTCGCGCAGATGATCCCGGCCGGGCCGGCGGCACGTTGGGAGTGCCGTCCACTTTCCGCTCTCCCATGAAGGCGATTCTCGAGCAATGTCTGGGGCACGTCCATAGCCTGTTGCGGGTGCGGCCGGGGTCGGTCAGCTGGGGCCGGAGCGGGAGCTGCTGGAGCAAACCGGCCCTCAGGAGGGCGTGAATTGTCGACGCAAAGCGCGCTCGGCTGCGGCCACGCTTCGCCATTCGTTGTCCCGGCCGTCATGGCGTCTGTCATTTCTCGCCGCATTGCTGCATGACGCTTTGGGCGCGGGCAGTCATGCGGCGAACAAGGCCGCGATCCGCGCCTCCGGTCAGACGAGGCGCGAGTTCGTCGCCGCCTGCCGCGCTGGCAACGAAACCAGCCCCGACGAAAAACTGGTACGCAAGCGGTTTGACCGGATTGACAACTTCGTCGATCCTCTTGTGGGTAAAATTCTCTCGTGAGCAAGTCGCGGAGCAATATGAAATGACGAATGCAAATGAGGATCGTTCGACAACGAGCGAGGGACAAGCTTTGGAGCAAAGCATATCAAAGATACTTACTGGTGCAGGCTTCAAGTTTGAAAAAGAACCATCAGTGGGTGGCTTAAGGCCAGACTTTATTGTCTACGGTCCCGAAGGCCAAACTGTAGTGATAGAAGCAAAAACGTCGCTGGGTGGCGGCAATCTTGAGCGCGCACGTCACCAGGTTCTCCACTACAAACAAGCAACAGGGGCTAACGCAGCAATAATCGTTACAAAGAGTGAGCATAAATCGCCTACTACCTCGGATATATCCTCGCTCGCCAGCCTACTTGCCGATCTAAAATCTACCCTTGAAATCGCAAAGTCTAGCACATCGTCTCTAAAGGCAATGTCGAATAGTTCAAGAACTGTATTTGCCGCAATGCCTTTTTCAGCTAAATATGACGACGTTTACTTTGTTTCAATGACTTATGCTGCGGAAGGAATTGAGGCTGCTTGTAGACGCGTCGATAAAGAAGACTTTTCTGGTGACATTCCTGCTAAGCTACAGCAAATGATTCGAGACAGTATCGCAGTTATCGCCGATCTTTCTGAAGCTAAGCCAAACGTCCTTTATGAGCTTGGGTTCGCGCATGCGCTAAACAAACCAGTTATTCATATCTGCTCAACGCCCCTTACAGAGCTACCCTTCGACGTTAGGAATTGGGTAACTTTATCTTATGAGGTTGGCAGAACGCACGAATTTCGTACTCCGCTGAGATCCAAATTAGCTTCGGTCGTTAACGCGTCGTAGCGAAAGCCCGACTGATCGCGTGCTCGTTGATGTTGCACAAAATGGTAGTCGATGGTTCCGTCCCGTACGCCCCCCTTCCCCCCCCCGAAATCGGCCTGTTTCACGCGTGTTTTCACGAGGCCCCAGAGCGTTCCAAGCGGTCATGGCGAGCGCGGCCGGGCGTCGGCAAAGTGACATGAAATGGTGTAATTTCTGCCGAGCGCCTATTCGGGAAGCTTTCGCGGGGCCTCGCGTGATCATTGCACACTACGTCGCGAAAACCGCGGGCGAGACAGCGGGGATCACGCCGGTGGCGCGCAAAGTTCTCGAACCCGCCGAGCCCGTTCCGCCCGGCGCGGTGTGGCTCGATATGGTCGAGCCGACGGTCAGCGAGGACCAGAAGGTCGAGCTTTTTCTCGGCTGCAAGGTGCCGTCGCGCGCCGATCCCGATTTCACCGAACCGCCCGAATCCTATTACGCCGAGAACGGGGTGCGCTACCTGCACGGCAGCTTCGTCAGCGAACCGGAGGACACGCCCGACGTTACCGGCGTCACCTTCGTTCTGACGCCGACCACGCTGGTCACGGTGCGTTATGATCCTGGCGATGCGTTTGAGTTGTTTGGGCAGAAGCTCTGCAAGTCGGGCGCGCAGGCGCTTCACCCCGACGCGGTGGCGGTCGGCCTCGTCAACACTATCGTCAACCGTTCCGCTCGGGCGCTGAACAAAGTCGGCGAGGAGCTCGACTCGATCGGGATCACGGTCTTCCGCGCCAAAGGCGACCAGGGCAGCCGGAGCAAGATCTATTCGGCCACCCTCGACGCGCTCGGCCGCGAGGACGAGAAGATCTCGAGCCTGCGCGAAAGCTTGGTGTCGATTGAGCGGCTGCTGTTGTTCCTGTTGTCGGAAGGCCGCTCCGCGGACGCGCCGAAGCCGGTGCGCGAGGCGACGAAAGCCGCGCTTCGCGACCTGCAGTCGCTAGAGCAGGACGCGAGCTTCAAGGCGCAGAAGGTGCAGTTCCTGCTCGACGCAACGCTCGGCCTCATCAACCTTGCGCAGAATGACATCATCAAGCTTTTCTCGGTGCTCGCCGTCATCTTCATGCCGCCGACTGTCATCGCCTCGATCTACGGCATGAACTTCAAGGTGATGCCGGAGCTCGAGTGGCATTGGGGCTATCCGTTGGCGATCTGCCTGATGATCGCAGCCGCCATCGGTCCTTATGTGTTCTTCCGCTGGAAGAAGTGGCTGTAAGGCCGGGCGCGGCGAGGAGCCTCGGCCTTTCCATAAAGTGTCTGACACGCTGCCTTCATCCAGGGCGTGATAGAGCTTGCGTCGGGGAGGCGAAATGACTGCTCAATTGGCGCGAATCGACCTAGCGGACCTCGGCCCCGGCGTCGCTTGGGCGTTCGAGTTCGACGAGAATGGGCGCGGGCGCCCGCTAAGCGGTGATTTGTCAATCGCCCTCATGAGCGGGCGGCGATTCGTTTGGGTGCACTTGATCTTGGGAAACGCGCGCACGCGCGATTGGATTGGCGCGCAGGACGCCCTTCCTCCCCAGGCCCGCGAGGTTTTTTTATCCAAGGATCGCCATCCGAGCCTGCACTGGGCTGGGGAAGCGCTGTGGGGAACGCTTCACGACCTCCGCCACGAAGACCAAACGACGGGAATGGAAGCAACCGATCTGCGTTTTGCCTTGTGGCCGCAGTTTCTCCTGACGGCGCGCCACCACCCGGCCCGATCGGCCATGGCGGTTAAAGATCAGGCGGAAAAGGCGCTACCTTCGAAGATAGCGCAGCGCTTTTTGAGCGGATGCTCATCGCCGCCGCCGACTCCATTGGGGAGGCCGCACAACGAATCGCCGGCGAACTGGATCAGATTGAGGACCGCGTTTTGTCGGACGCCTTGAGCGACGAAAGCGCTGCGCTCTTACGGTTGCGGAGAGACATTTCTCGCCAGGAGCGACTGGTTCAAGCTGCTCACAGCGTGCTGGCGCAACTGGAACAAAACCGCGGAGAAAGCGTCCTTCAGGCGTATCGCGACTTGGGCTCCAGGGTGCGGCAGCGGGTCGACTCCTTCCGCGCCGACCTCCATCTACAGGCAGAGCGCGCACGGCTTCTGCAGGAGGAGACGGCGGCTCAGCTGGCGACGGCGACTAACCGTAATCTCTTCGTGCTCACCGTGGTCACGACCGTGCTCCTGCCACCGGCGTTTGTCACCGGGTTTTTCGGCATGAACACGAAGGGTCTGCCGTTCGGTGATTCCGACTATGGAACGGTTTATGCCGCCGCCCTTTGCGCGCTGGCGGCTCTCCTGGTTTACCTCTTGATCCGTCGCTACAGAATGCTCGCTTAAAGGGGTCCGGTATAGTTATCCGCTGGCTATCTGCCGCAAGATCGCCGCGGCCATCGGGTCCCACGCGTTCCTCCTGTGGAGGCTGGATGTAGCGTGCGCCTGGATTTTGCGCGAATATTGGGCAGAAGAAAACAAGACGGACGCTTCAGGACAGGGAGGGCTCGGTGGACGACCGCCTCGATCTCGACATCCAGCAACGCGACGCGGTGGAGGCCGAGCTCGCGCGGCGCGCCCTCGCGCACAAACGTCGGGTCGCTCGGCTAAAACGCGGCGCCGGGCTGCGGGCGCAGACGAACAAGGGGGCGACGCAACAGCCGCTCGATTTCCTCGCGATCGGCGATTCGTGGTTCGATTATCCGTTGAATGGCAACGAGCCATCCTTTGGCAGTACGGCAATCATCGCTCAGCTCACGCAAATCGGCAGTCCGCCGCCGCTTGTCCTCAACTACTCCCTCTACGGCCAGGCGACGACGAGCGTGCTGACCTACGAAAACCAGCAGAACATAATCGACGCGGTCACGGACCCCAGTCAGTGGGTCAATGACGCGCCCGACGGGATTCTGGTGTCGATGGGGGGCGACGATCTGGTCGGGGACCAATTCGCGATCTATCTCGATTACGAAGGCTCAGGCCTGGACGCGACTCGCTTCCAAGGAGCGTTGAGCTCCGTTCGCGCCTCCTATCTTGACCTCTTCGCTCTGCGGGACGCGGTCCTGCCCGGCAAGCCCGTCATCGGACATTGCTACGACTACGCGATCCCGAATGGCGTCGCTCCAGTGTGCGCGGGCCCGTGGCTTCAGCCGTCGCTCGAATTCAGCGGCTATGACCTCGCCGAAAGCCTCGCTATCGTCTCGTCCATGATCGACGGCTTTTACGCGATGGTCAGCGCGCTGGCCGGGGATGCGGGAAACAATTTCGTGCTCGTCGACACCAGAGGAACGCTCCTAAGGCAGTCTGGCGTCGCCAACGGCTGGGCAAACGAGCTTCATCCCTATCCGGCGGGATTCACCGCGCTGGCGCAAAAGTTCCTGCCGGCGCTGCAAGGGCTTTCCTCGGCATCGGTCTCAGCTCGGTCCTCTCGGCGCCGTTCATCGCCGCGTTCGTCGAAGTGACAGGCGCCGTGATCGAACTCTTGCGCGGAACTTGGTTGTAAAATCGCGCCGGGGCGCCGAGTTTGGCGAAAATCCGATCCCTCGTCCGGCGGAATCGGATTCTCCTTTGCGAAAATCAGTAATCGTGGTAC
>JBAUXQ010000906.1:0-2345 GCA_049584355.1 Roseiarcus sp.
GCGAGATTGATCGCCGTCGCGCGAGGACTAAGCTCGCGCCATGGGGAAGGCGGGCTTGACTCACCCGATGATGGCCGACATCGAGCAGAAGTTGGGCGTCTCGCCCTGAGCTTTGATGGAAGCGCGCTTTTTGGATCGGCTAGGCGATAAGCGGGAGCGCGACCGGCGCGATCCCCTAGCGGGAGACCAATGGTCAAGCTGAACGTCATCTACACGCGCACCGGCGACAAGGGCGAGACGGGGCTTGGCGATGGGTCGCGGCGGGCGAAGAACGACGCGCGGGTCGCGGCGATGGGCGACGTCGACGAGACCAATTGCGCGATCGGGCTGGCCCTCATCGCGGTCGGCGACCGGAGCGACGCGGCCGATGTCGCCATCGAGCCGATGCTGAAGCGGATCCAGAACGATCTCTTCGATCTCGGCGCCGATCTCTGCCTGCCGCGACAGGCGGACGAAAAGCCGGGCGCGGTCCTGCGGGTCGCGCCGTCTCAGGTTCAGGCGATCGAACATGCGATCGACGCGCTCAACGCGAGACTTCATCCGCTGCGCTCGTTCGTGCTGCCGGGCGGGACGGCGGCGGCCGCTGCCCTGCATCAGGCGCGCGCGGTCTGTCGGCGCGCCGAGCGAGCCATGGTGGCGCTGGCGGCGATCGAGGGCGAGGAGGTCGGCGACGCTTCGCTCGCCTATGTCAACCGCCTCTCGGATTACCTGTTCGTCGCCGCACGCGCGGCCAACGATTTCGGCATGGCCGACGTGCTGTGGGCGCCGGGCGCGAATCAGGGCGAGAACGAGTGAGTGAGGGGAGCGACGGTCAGTCGTCCCTTCTCCCCGCGCGCGGGGAGAAGGTCAGGATGAGGGGCGCGGAGAGAAGCCTCGGCAGACGGTCGCGCGGCCCCTCACCCCAACCCTCTCCCCGAAATCGGGGAGAGGGGGTTTCGCGCGCGATCGGGGTCATCAGCGGCACGTCGATGGACGGGATCGACGTCGCGCTGATCGAAAGCGACGGCGAAGCGCAGCTCGAAGCCGGGCCCGCCGCGACCTTCCCCTACCCCAAGGACGTAGCCCAGCGGTTGCGCGCGGTGGTCGCCGACCTGAGCGAAGCCCAGGCCCCGCAACTCGAGCTCGAGCGCGACGTGACCGACGCCCATGTCGCCGCAGTTGAGGCGTTCCTTGAGCGATTTTCGATTGCGCGCGACAGCGTCGCGCTGGTCGGCCTCCACGGACAGACCATCCTGCACCGGCCGCGCGCGGCCTTGACCCGCCAGCTCTGCGACGGCCCGCGCGCGGCGGCGGCGCTCGGCGTCGATGTCGTCTGCGACTTCCGTTCGGCCGACGTCAAGGCCGGCGGCGAGGGCGCGCCGCTCGCGCCGGTCTATCACGCGGCGATGGCCGCGGGCCTCGAGCGCCCGCTGATGATCCTCAACTGGGGTGGGGTCGGCAACGTCACCTATCTTGGGCCGAAGGGCGAGATCATCGCCTTCGACACCGGCCCGGCCAATGCGCTGATCGACGATTTTCTCACGTCAAGGCGAGGACTGGCCTTCGACGACAACGGGATGATCGCGGCAAGCGGTCGCGTCGACCCCGCCGCGCTCGCGATCCTGATGGGCGACCCCTATTTCGAGCGCCCGGCGCCGAAATCGCTCGACCGCAACCATTTCAGCGCCCGCGCGGAGTGCGTCAAGCGCCTGAGCGACGCGGACGGTGCAGCCACTTTAAGCGCGTTCACGGTCGAATCGACCGCGGCCGCGCTTCGGCATGTCCCGCAGGCGCCGACGCGCTGGCTGGTCGGCGGCGGCGGACGGCGGAACCGGAATCTCATGCGCTCTTTGAGCGAGCGGCTTCAGGTCAGTGTCGAGCCGGTCGAGGCGATCGGCTTCGACGGCGACAGCATCGAAGCGCAATGTTTCGCCTATCTCGGCTTACGTTCGCGGCGCGGCCTGCCGCTCTCGCTTCCGACGACGACCGGCGTTCCAAAGCCGATGCGCGGCGGCGTCTTCTGGCCCAGGCCCAAAACGAAAAGGGCCCCGCTCGCGCGAGGCCCTGGCTGCTGAAGCCTGCGACAACGCAACCTTCAGCAGAGATTGACCCAGCTCTGGCCGATGGGGTTGCCGTAGCCGTCATAGGTCGGCCGATACTGCCAGCAGCCGCCTCCGCCGCCGTATCCGTAACCGTAGCCGCCGTAGCCCCAGGCGGGGTAAGTGGCGAGCGCCGCGCCAGCCAGGACGCCAGCGGCGAGCGCCGGGCCCCACCAGCCGTTGTACCAGACGCCGTTATTCCAGTAGCCCCCGTGCCAAACGCGGCCGCCGGCCCAACCGGCGCGGCCCCAGCCGCCACGCCAACCC
>JBAUXQ010000907.1:0-2664 GCA_049584355.1 Roseiarcus sp.
ATGATAGCCGCGCGCCGACAGGCGCAGCCGCTCGGCGGCGTCGCGCAGCAGCGCCTGGCCCGATGCGTCAGCTTCGGCGATCTCCTCGACGATGCTGGCCGGCGCGCGGGCATTGCAGACGACGCCCTCGAGTCCCAGCTCGGCATAGCGCGCGAGCTGGATCTTGCGCGCCGCGCCGACCCGGGCGGCGACCTCGGCCGAGCCCTCGCGCGCCGGCGGGGTCATGAGATCGGCGGCCGAAACCGAGGGCACGTCGACGACGAGATCGAAGCGATCGATGAGCGGCCCGGACAGGCGGCCGAGATATTGGGCCACGCACCGTTCGTTGGGCGCGCGCCGGCAGGCGTAGCCCGGCTCGTTAGCCGAGCGGCAGCGGCAGGGGTTCATCGCCGCGATCAGCTGGAACCGCGCCGGGTAGACGACGCGGTGGTTGGCGCGCGCGATCGCCACTTCGCCGGTCTCGATCGGCTGGCGCAGGCTGTCGAGGACCTGCGCCTGAAACTCCGGCAGTTCGTCGAGGAATAGGACCCCGTTGTGGGCGAGCGAAATCTCGCCGGGCCTGGCATGCGCGCCGCCGCCGACCAGCGCCGGCATCGAGGCGGAATGATGGGGGCTGCGGAAGGGGCGCCTGTCGGTCAGCGCGCCGCCGGCCAGGATGCCGGCGACCGAATGGATCATCGACACTTCGAGCAGTTCGCGCGGCGTGAGCGGCGGCAGGATCGACGGCAGGCGCTGGGCGAGCATCGATTTTCCCGCGCCGGGCGCGCCGCTCATCAGGAGGTTGTGGCCGCCGGCCGCCGCCACTTCGAGCGCGCGCTTGGCGCTCTCCTGGCCCTTGATGTCGCGCAGGTCCGGCTGCGGCCCGGCCGACGATCTGAGCGCCGGCTCGGGGCGGGATAAGACTTGCGAGCCCTTGAAGTGGTTGGCGAGCTGGATCAGCGAGCGCGGCGCGAGAATCTCGAGATCGGCCGACGCCCACGCCGCCTCGGGGCCGCAAGGCGCCGGGCAAATCATGCCTTTGCCGGCGGCGTTGGCGGCGATCGCCGCCGGCAGCACGCCGGCGACGGCGCTGATTGTCCCGTCGAGCGCCAGCTCTCCGATCACCGCGAAGCCGTCGAGCGCGTCGACGGGAACGGCGCCGATCGCCGCCATGACCGCGAGCGCGATCGGCAGGTCGTAGTGGCTGCCCTCCTTCGGCATGTCGGCGGGCGCGAGGTTGACGGTGATGCGCTTGGCGGGAAGGGCAAGGCCCGAGGCAATCAGCGCCGAACGCACCCGCTCGCGCGATTCGGCCACCGCCTTGTCGCCGAGACCGACGACGGTGAAGGCGACCGCGCCGCCGGCGATATGCACCTGGACGTCAACCGGCCGGGCCTCGACGCCCTCGAAAGCCACCGTGGATACGCGCGACACCATGTCCGGCCCCCCGCTTGGGCTCGCTGTTCAAGAGAACATTTGCAGAACATTGGTAAGAGCGCAAGAGGGAATCTCAATCATGCCCGGGGCGGCCGAGACGAGGCCGAAGGCCGGACGCCGGTCACCCGGCCCTCCGCGTCCGTCGCCAGAACGCCCTTGGACTGATCCAGGATGACCAGGTCGTTGCCGAAGGGATCGCGAACGCGCGCGCATCGGCCAATCGCGATATCGAAAGGCGGCTCTAAAGCCTCACCGCCCGCGTTCAGGAATAACTTGAAAGCCTCGTCGACATCTTCAACCAGAACATCGGTTTCCGGGCCGATGTGCAAGTGCACGACGAGCTCGGCCTCGGTGTCGGGAAGGGCGAAGCCGATCGCCTCCTCGCTTCGCCACAGCACGCGATGCCCAAGCTGATCGCGATAGAAGGAGATCGCCGCATCGAGGTCGGCGACGCGAAGCAGAAGGTTATCGAGCTTGCGAAACAGCGGCCCCCGAGGGCTCATGGGCAGGCGATCCTCCGCCGGACTCTGACTCCCCCTAGCGGATGAGTCCAGCTCGGCTCCAGATCAGCGTTTTCCCGCAGCAATGACCGGCCCGCAGCCGATTTCCTGGACGATCGCGGCCTCGGCAAGGCTGGACTCGGCGCCCCCCGGGCAGACGCCCGCCGCTTCGCCGCGCCACAGGGCAAAGCGCCAAGCCATGCGCGGGCGACATTCCTCACGGGCCCTTTCGACGATTCGAGCCAATTGTGGCGAGGGCGCCACGCGCTCTCTGTTCGATCCCTGTCCTCAATTTGATCTCCCTGTTCGGCGGCAAAAAGCGCCCTGTTCGCACGCAGGAATTGTGGCGGAGCCGGTGAGCAAAAGTCCGTGCGGTCAGCGCATGGCGGCTGCATTTCGCCGTGAAATTGCCTGGAAGCCCGGGCGCAGGGTCTCGCGCCAGTTTAGAGGATAGCGGCTGATCCGCCCGTTCGCGCGCGCGTTCAGCGCCTGGCGGCCGCGATCACCGGCCCGCAGCCCACGCCCTGCACAATCGCCGCCTCGGCGAGGCCGGACTCGGCGCCGCCCGGAACCGGGAAGGTCGCAGCCTCGCCCCGCCATTTGCCGAGAAGGGTGAGTTCGCGCACGACATCCTTATAGGGCAGCGTGTGCCCGGCGTTCTCGCCGCGCGGGATCGCGACTTCGACCGTGCGTGGGATGAAGCGCGCAAGCCAGACATCCGCCCCGCCCGAAGGCGCGGCCCCTGCCC
>JBAUXQ010000908.1:0-1882 GCA_049584355.1 Roseiarcus sp.
TCGCGCTGCATCGCATGGGCGCGAGCGACGAACGCCTGGAAGCCTATTGCCAAATCTACCATGAACAGCACGGGCTCGTTCCCGTTCCCGAGCCGACGGCCAAGGTCACGTGCGACAATTGGCGTGAGTTCCTGGGCCAGCGCGAGCGTGAAGGCGACTATCGGGCGTTCTTCGCCGGCGAAATGACGCGCCTCGGCGCCACGCCGGCAGCCGTCCATTACCTGCCGCAGCTCATGCCCGGCATGGCGGCGAGCGCGCTCCATGCGTTCATGCGCATGGCCTATGCGACGATGACCGGCAGCGACGAGGAAACCGGCGTCGCGCTCGGCTATTGGGCCGCGACCTATCTACCGCTCGGCGCGTCGCAAGGCCGGCCGCCGGCGACCGACGATCCGGCCAAAGTTCTCGCCTTCATGTACGGGCCGGCGACGTTCCGGCAGGTCGAGACGGAGCAGGACTTGCTGTGGCATTTCATGCGGGCGATTGCGCTCAAACCCGAATTCGCGCCCGTCGTCGACCTCATGGCGATCGGTCCGGAGACGCATGACCGGGTCGCCCGCTGCTCGCTTGCGCTTTACGCTGCGACGCTCGATTTTTGCGCCCTCCACGCGCTGACCGGAACCCACTGGCTGAGGCTGATCGCGCCCCGCACGCCGGACCGCGCCACGCCGCTTCGCCATTTCTGGCAGGCGATTGCGTCGCTCGTGCCGAAGATCGGCTTTCCCAGCTTGCCGAGCGCGGATCAGCTTGAGGAATGGCGGCGCATGCCCCTGCCCGATTGGCCCGAGATTTTCCGCGAAGCGATCGCTCATGACGATGAGCATGATCTGAGCCTCAGCTTCTCGGCTGGCGAAGAATTCAAGCGTTATGGCGACCCGCTCTATCAATATGCGGCGGCGAAGCGGTTGAACCTCGTCTGATGATCCTTGCCAACGCGCGCCTGCCTGAGGGGCGTCTTGCCGACGTGGAAATCGCCGACGGGCTTATCGTAGCGACCCATGCGCCCGGGACAGCGGCGGCGACCAACGAAACCATCGATCTCGACGGGTTGCTGCTCCTGCCGGCGTTCGTCGACGGCCACCTCCACCTCGACAAGACCCATTGGGACGCGCCACGCCTGGCTCATGTCGAGGGACGCAGCGTGCGCGAGCGCATCGCCGCCGAGCGCATCCAGCGCCATCAGGTCGCCCTGCCGATCGAGGCCCGCGCGTCGGCGCTTGTCCGAACGCTGATCATGAACGGCGCGACGCGCGCGCGCAGCCACGTCGATATCGACAATGATGTCGGCCTCGACAATCTCGAAGCGGTCATCAGGGTGCGCGAGGCCTTTCGCGACTGGATCGACATTCAGCTCGTCGCGTTCCCGCAAAGCGGCGTGACGTCGGAGACCGGGGCGCCCGACCTCATGGCCGCGGCGCTCATGGCCGGCGCTGACCTGATTGGCGGCCTGGACCCTGCGGGCTTCGACGGCGACGTCAAGGGTCAGCTCGACATCATCTTCGGCCTCGCCGAGGCGTTCGGCAAAGGAGTCGACATTCATCTGCACGACTTCGGCGAGACCGGCGCGGCGGAGCTTCGCGACATCGCCGAGCGCACGATCGCGGCCGGCCTCCAGGGGCGGGTCGCCGTCAGCCACGCGTTCGCGCTCGGGACCATCGCGCCGCGCCTGTTCGAAGAAACCGCTGACGCGCTCGCCCGCGCTGACGTGGCGATCATGACCTCATGCCCGCCATCCGCGCCCGTCCCGCCGGTGAACGCGCTGCGCGCGCGCGGAGTCACCGTGTTCGCCGGCTCAGACAACATTCGCGACTGCTGGTCGCCCTACGGCAACGGCGACATGCTCGACCGCGCCGCGATCATCGCCCAGCGACACGGGATGTTC
>JBAUXQ010000909.1:0-2923 GCA_049584355.1 Roseiarcus sp.
ACCTGCGCCGTCGCTCTTTCCCCGGAGCGACGATGACGGTGCACTTCATCGGCGCGGGGCCCGGCGCCCCCGATCTCATCACCGTGCGCGGGCGCGATCTCGTCGCGCGCTGCCCGGTCTGCCTCTACGCCGGCTCGCTCGTGCCGCCGGCGCTGCTCGATCATTGCCCGCCGGGGGCGCGGATCGTCGACACCGCGCCGCTCGATCTCGACGCGATTGTTGCGCTCTGCGTCGAGGCGACCGCAAGGGGCGAGGACGTCGCCCGGCTCCATTCGGGCGATCTCTCGATCTTCAGCGCCATGGGCGAGCAGTTGCGGCGCTTGAGCCAAGCTGGGGTGGCTTACACGGTCACGCCCGGCGTGCCCGCCTTCGCCGCCGCCGCCGCTTCGCTCAAGCGCGAATTGACGCTGCCCGGCCTCGCCCAATCGCTCATCCTCACCCGCACCCCCGGCCGCGCCTCGCCGATGCCCGAGCGCGAGACGCTTAGCCATTTCGCCGCGACCGGCGCGACCTTGGCGATCCACCTGTCGATCCATTCGCTTGAGCGCGTGGTCGCCGAGCTGACGCCGTTCTACGGCGCCGATTGTCCGGCGGCGGTCGTCGCGCGAGCCTCATGGCCGGACGAGCGCATCGTGCGCGCGACGCTCGGCGAACTCGCCGGCGCGCTGAGCGCGGCGCCGATCGAGCGCACGGCGCTGATCCTGGTCGGCCCAGCGCTCGGCGCCGAAGATTTTCGCGACAGCGAACTCTACAACCCCGACTACGTGCGCCGTTTCCGCGCCGGTCCGCGCCGGGAGGGCGAATGAGGCGCCTGGCGACCGGCTCGCGTTTCCGTCATCGCGAGGAGCGAAGCGACGCGGCGATCCAGAGCCGCCGCCTCGGCCCTTCATCTCTGAATCGCTTCGCTTGCGCTCCCGATGACAAGCGCGCCATGCGTGACGTCGGATCATCGCCCGCGTCCTTGACGACGCCGGCGCGGGCGAAATCGGGCCCGAGCTCATGGGTCGCAAGCGCGAATTCGCGCCTCAGGCCCTTCGGCAACGCGATCGGAACCGGATCGGGAAATTGGCCGGTCAGCAGCGCTTCGAACGCCGCCCGCGCCGCCCCGCTGGCGCAAGCCCCGGTCGTCCACCCGCGCTTGAGACTGGGTTTCTCCCGCTCGCTCATGCGCGCTGGCCTAGCGCGGGGCGCTCAATTCGCCTAGTGGCGAGGGTCCGGCGCCATGCGCGAAGGCGTCATCGGCAGGGAGTTCCTTCATGTCGGATTCGCCGCACTATACCCCTGGCTCGGAGTCCGAGCTTGAGCGATTGCAGCTGCAGGCCCGCTGTCTGGAAGGCCTCACGCGCCGATTGATCTGGGAATCCGGCATTCGTGCGGGCATGCGCGTGCTCGATCTCGGCGCCGGTCCCGGAGACGTCGCCTTCCTGGTCGCCGAGGCGGTCGGTCCGTCGGGATCTGTTGTCGGCGTCGACCGGGAGGAGCGCTCGGTCGATCTCGCGCGGCGGCGAGCGGCGGAGGCGGGATATGGCAACGTTACCTTCACGGTCGCCGGCGACGATTCCCTGCCCGCCGACGCGCCCTTCGATGCGGCGATCGGGCGGCTCGTCCTGATCCATCAGCGCGATCCGGCGACGATGATCCGCCGGGCGGCGGCCGTCGTCCGGCCGGGCGGCGTCGTCGCTTTTCTCGAGCCGGCTCTTCACCTCGATGGTCATTCGCTGCCGGAGGTCGAGCTCGTGCGCGCGGCGACCGGAAGCTTCAGGCGCTTGATGCTCGCGGCGCTGCCGAGCCCCGACGTCGCCGGCCGGATGATCCCCTGCTTCATGGAGGCGGGGCTGCCAGAACCGAAGGTCTTATGGGAGTCGGTCGTGCCGGGCTCGAAAGACGACGTCTGGCTGCGTTCCTTCGTGCTCACCTACAAGACCTTTCTGCCGCTGATGCAGAAGTTCGGAACGGTGGACCCCCGCGTCGGCGATCCCGAGACGCTGGCGGAGCGCATCAGGGCGGAAGCGTTCGCCCGGCGCGCCCAGGGCGTGACCGGACCCTTCGCCAGCGCCTGGGCGATCAAGGGGTAGGGCGCTTTGCGGTCCTCGAAGCCCGCGCCGCGCCGCTGGCGCACGCTCCGGTCGTCCACCCGCGCTTGAGGCTCGGCATGTTCGCCTCGCTAATGAGCGCTGGCGTACCGCGCGACGCTCAATTAGCCTAGTGGTCAAGGCCTAACCCTTGGCGCCCCAGCTGGCAGGTGGCAACGGAGCGGCAAGCCGACGTTTGGCGCTGACTTCCGCTCCGCGTAACCCATTGATGCGATTGAGGGCGGATGGCGGTCCAAAAATCTTTGATAACATCTACATATTTCCCTTAGAATATGACTTGTATTGGTCGTTATTAGCCAGCGGACGAATGGCCCATCGGAATTTATTACCTGATCCTAAGCCAATATGTTTCTTCAACAGCCGCCTTGCATCTGGCTGATAACTATATCTGTCTTCCTTACTCTTTTCTCTTTGCTTGTTGAACCATGGTAAACATTCGAAGTTATCGAAAAACCACTTAATCATATCGGCTTCTATATATTGGTATAATTTTCCGTTGTTCTTTCTGGCAATTTCAGCAATATGTATCTCTATTTCAATATTTGGGACGCTCAATAATAGTGTTGATATCCAATACGCATGTCCATACAGCCTATTAAACGCATCGCCTTCACCAATGTATATAACTGGTGAATGAGCCGTATTATACGAAATTGCTACTGCCCCGCGTACTCTCACTATGTACACGCACTGTTTTGTCCGTCTCACCTCAGGCCAATTATTGCCAATCAAATCTCTAATTATTGGTTTGGTTTGTGCGTGCATCAGTCCATATATGCCGAACCTAACGACAATTGGGGTATGCCATTTGACTTCGCCACTCCTAATTG
>JBAUXQ010000910.1:0-17009 GCA_049584355.1 Roseiarcus sp.
GCGCCGGGCGCGCCGGTCGCCAGCCGCGCCGTCGTCCTGGCCGTGGTGGCGATGCTTCAGGTCGCTCTGGGCATCGCGACGCTCCTCTCCCTCGTTCCCGTCGAACTGGCGCTGGCGCATCAGGCGCTCGCGCTGGCGCTCTTCGGCCTCGCCATCGTCCACCTTCGCGCGACCGAGATGGAGCAAGGCCGCGAATAACTCACAGTCATTCCGGGATCCGGCTCGTCGCGGACGCCTCCCCCGAGACCGGAGAAAAATGCTACAAACGAGGCTGCCGCGGTTTGCGGCGCCGTTGCGGGACACTGCGGTTCCGGGGCGCCCGAGGCCGGTCGAGGGAAGTTGCGATGCAGAATGTGACGGGAGCGGCGTCTGCGGCCGAGGCCGCAGCGGAGAAGCTCAGCCTCAAGGCCCGTGCGCTCGACGAACTGCGCCAGTACGCCATCATCACGCTCTATCTCTGGGTGTTCTTCGCCCTGT
The DNA here is from genome assembly GCA_049584355.1 of Roseiarcus sp. Taxonomy (GTDB): domain Bacteria; phylum Pseudomonadota; class Alphaproteobacteria; order Rhizobiales; family Beijerinckiaceae; genus Roseiarcus. Next base: position 478 of record JBAUXQ010000910.1, read on the forward strand.
TCAGCTTCTATCGGCGAATGATCCTTGAAGAGAACGGAATCAGCGTCTGGCAGCAGACTTTGGCCATCGTCAACGCCCTCGTGTTCGGCAAGGTGATCCTGATCGCCCAAGCGCTCCACCTCGAGGCTGGGCTGCGAAAATATCCGCGCATCTACATCGTACTCGGGAACGCCCTCATATTCACGATCGTGCTCCTCGCTTTCCACATCCTCGAGGAAGCGATCAAGGCCTGGTTCGACGGGCGGTCGCTCGCGACCAGCGTCGCCGTCTTCGGCGGCGGCACGCTGGCTGGATTCCTGACGTTGGGCGCCATCTTTTTCGTCGTTCTGATTCCCTTTTTTGGCATCCGGGAGGTCGCGCGCGCGGTCGGCGGGCAAGCGCTTTGGGATCTGTTCTTCACCGGGCGGACGCAGACGTTCAGGCTGGTCGAGGATTGAGACTCTTAGCTGGCTCAGGGTTGACTGACTGTTTTCCGCCTTCGCCATGACGGGTTAGAGACGTTTGCTGGTCTGTTTTTCGACCGAGCCGGCGCGCCCGCGTCCTCGAGACGAGAGAAAACATGCTAGAAACGGGATTATCGCCGCTCGCGCGCGGGCGCGGCTGTGCGGTCGACCTCGCAGGGGAGACGGACATGACGGATATACTGATCCGAATATTGCTAGGCGGCCTGGGCGTCTTCTTGATGTTTCTTGCCGTCGCAATGCTCGTGGTCCAAGGCATAGCGGGATCGCTCCGCTCGATTTTCGCGCCCCGCATCATCATAATCCAGAACGACTCCGCCCATGAACGGCAGCCGGGCCTCACTGAGACCTACAAGCCGATGGTCACGGCTCTTATCTGGCTGATCCTCCTGCTCGTCGTCGGTCATATTCTGCGTTAGCAAAACCCAATCAGCTTGACCGGTTTCTACGCCAAGCCGACGACTTGAGTCGGAGTTTGTCGGCGGCTGTTGCGCAGTCAGAGGACTCGGCGGCTCCCCCGATTGGCCGCGCGCCAAGGGGAACGGCGGTCTTTCGTTCCGCCTACTTGATCCCGACCGCCATGGAGTGTCCGCCGACGAGGTGCTCGACTCGCGTCGCCGAAAAGCCGGCCTCGCGCATCCAGGCCTGACAGTCGGCGCCGGTGTATTCAAACCCGCCCTTGGTCTCGATCAGCATGTTCAGGCTCGCCAAGAGGCCGAAGGTGTTTTCGCGGCGGTCGTCGTCGAGGATCGGATCGTAGGCGATCACGGCGCCGCCTTTCGGGAGCGCGGCGAACGCCTTGGCGAGCAGCGCCTTCTTCTGGGCGAGATCCCAGTCGTGCAGGATGTGGCCCATCACGATCACGTCGGTTTTCGGCAGGTCGTCCGCGAAGAAGTCACCCGCCTTGAACGCGACCCGGTCGGAAAGCCCGTGGCCGGCAACGAACTCCTCGAACACAGGTCGAACCATCGAAAGGTCGAAGCCGATGCCGCGAAGATGCGGATGGGCCTTGGCCAGAATGACCGGCAGCTCGCCCTGCGCCGTGCCGAGATCCATGAACGTTGCATGGCGCCTCCACTCGAACTTCTGCGCGATCGCGAGCGCCGGGCCAACGCTGAGGCCGCTCATCGCGCGCAGGAAGTCGCGGAGCTTGTCGGGCGTCGCGTACATCGCGGCGAAGAAGTTGTCCCCGCCGCCCTTGCCTTCGTTTTGCAGTTCGCCGGTCTTGAGCGCTTCGGTGAGCGAGCCCCAAAAACGGTAAAGCCGCGCATTGGCCATCTCGAGCAGCCCGCCGACATAGGAGGGCTTGGCCTTGTCGAGAAAGAGGTCCGTTTCCACCGTGTTGCTGTAGACACCGTTGTTTCGCTCCAAAAGCTTCAGCGACACCAGTGCGTCGAGGAAATCGCGGGCCGAGCGCGGATGCAGGCCAAGCTTCTGTTGTAGGGTCGCAAGGTCCGCGGGCCCCTTGGCCAGCGTGTTGAAGACGCCGACTTCGATCGCGCTGAGCAGCGTCTTCGACGCCATGAAGCCCGTGCCAATTTGCAGGATTGCCGCCGGGGTCGCCTCACTCATTCCTCATGTCCCCCTTTTGAAGCGTTTGGAGCGCCGCCGGTTGTAGCGACGCGTAGAACAAGATCCAACAGTACGTTAGCAGGCACTGATCTGTCTACTGTTCTGCGGTCACGATGCAGAAGGATTATCGCTCTCGGATGAACGCTATTTGCGCAAAGCGGTCACCCGGCTTAAGCGGACCGGTGCCGTTTTGACCTTGGGGCGCGTTGGATTCAGATTGACCCGCGAGTTCTCCTCCCCCTTACGTAGGAGGTCGGGAGGGGGTCGCGCCGCCCTCTTCCGTTTTCTAACCGATCATATGAACCCTCGGCGGAACGCCGAACGTTCCGCGGTCAGCTCGACCCCCCTACCCGCCCCCACAAGGGGGGCGGGGGAGCGACTCCATGCCGGGCCTACTTCTTCTTGGCCCGTTCAGCGCGCGCCGCCGCATTAGCCGCGACGGCGGCGTGGATGAGTTGCTTGAAGGCGGGCCCGTCGATCTTCTCGCCTTCGCGGAGGTCGATGGCGCGCCGCGTGTTCCCTTCGAGGCTCGAATTGAAGAGCTTCTTCGGGTCTTCGATCGAGGCGCCGCGAGCGAAGGTGAGCTTCACGACCTCCTTGTACGATTCCCCGGTGCAGACGATGCCGTCATGGGACCAGACCGGGGTTCCTCGCCATTTCCACTCCTCCTCGATGTCGGGAACGGCGTCATGGATGAGCTGCCGGACATGGGCGAGGGTCTCCCCTCTCCAGTCTCCCAGCTCCTGAATCCGCTTGGTGATGTTCGCCGATGCGGCCCCGCCGTTCGGGCGGCCCGTCGAATTCATATTCCCTCCGGCGTCACGCGGCCGATTCGAACCGCATCGGCCCGCATGAGCGCCCGGATCGCGATCACCACAAAGGCCGCGCCGCCGATGATCGTGAAGATGGAAGCGATCCCGTGCACTGCCATGCCCGTCGCCGCGACCGCGTCGAGGGAGCCGGCGCCGGAGGGGGTCTTGCGCAGGGCGCCATAGCCGCCGGCGACGAACATGGCGATCGAAGCGACGAACTGGCCGCCGCCGTACAGACCGATTAGGATGCGGGTCGCGCGCGGCGGCGCCGGCGCTCGCCCCAGCTCCTTGAGGCCGAAGGTCAGCAGCATCCCGGCGCTCGAGACGCTGACCGCGGTGATGACCGCGTGATAATGCGCGGGCGTGCGGGTATCCGAGCCGGTGATCAGGAAGCCCATCACCCCGCCGAGCGCGAACAGCGCCAGCGACATCGCGAGGGCGAAGAACGCCGGATCGCGCCATGGCCACGGGGACTGCGAACGAAGCGCGCGGGCGGCGAGAGAGCCGGCGAAGATCAGAGTCGGCGCGGCGATCCCGAACTGCAGCAGCCGAAACGCCTCATGCTGGCCGCTCGCGAACGGTTCGAAGGCCGCGTAAAACGCTGGCGCCGGGAGAGCGATGAGCGCGATGAGGAGAACGCAACCGAGGAAGACGCGGTTGTCAACCGCCTCATCGCCGAGGCTGATCCGGGCGAGGATCGACCAGTTCGTGACCATGAGTGCGGCGTAGACGAATTGGAGCAGATGGCCGCCGCCCCAGAAGAGCTGGTCGCGCGACCACGCGAGGCCGCCCTCGCCGGCAAGCAGCGCCCCGGCGACGCCGAAGCACGTCAACGCGAGGATGTAGATGAAGCCGGCAAGCGCCATCGCAACTGCGAGCGGCGGAGGCGAGAAGAGCCTTCCCGGCAGATTGATCAGGAGCCGAACGACCGGCGCGAGAACCCCGAGCGCCAACGCCAGAAGTCCGACGTCATAGGCTGGATGGAGGATGAGCGGAATGTAATTGTCGAGCGCCGGCTGGGTCGCGTCGAGGAAGGCGGGCGCAAACAGGCAAGGGAAAGCGACCAGAACGGCGCCCTGCCCGATCCGCCCGAGCGGGGCGGCGCGCACGTCGTCGCCGGCGAGCTTCAGCGTCGCGGCAGCGGTGAGGAAGGCGAATACGCCCTCGAGCCAGATCACCAGCGAGAAGATGACGTGGATGACGAGGCCCTTGTAGAAGAAGTCGATCGGCCAGAACGGCGTCTTCTCCATCCCCGGAATCCGTGACAGCGCCAGCAGGATCGCGAACACCCCGGCGACCGCCAGCGCGCCGACGGCGAGCCACGCCCATCCCAGGAGCTCACGTCTCACGGCGCTCCTGGCGCCGGCGGCGGAGCGCGCGCGGTCGATGAGTGTCGTTTGCGCCGCTTCGGTCATGGAACGATCGAGGCTGAGGCGTCATTGCGAGGAGCCATAGGGCGTTCGGAAGAACGCCCGTCTTTCGACGGGCTATGGCGACGAAGCAGTCCAAGAGACGTATTGCGCCCCATGTTCCCCTGGATTGCTTCGCCGCCCTCGCAATGATGGCAACGCTGCCGTTCAAACGCGCCGCAGCAGTTCAACGCAAACATCAACTGCCGGCCATCGGATAGAGGTGGACCGCCATGACATACACGACGAGGCCCGAGACGGCGACGAACAGCCACGCCGGCATGGTCACCTTCGCGAACCGGCGGTGGATGGCGAACCGTTGCTTCATGGCGTTATAGAACGTGATCGGCACCAGCACAGCGACGACGAAGGCCATGAAGACGTGCACGGCGAGGAGGGTAAAGTAGATCGGCCGGATCGGACCGTAGCCGCCGAACTTCGCCAGTCCGGCGAAGGCGTGATAGACAAGATACACGGCGAGAAAGGCGACGCCGAGGCCGATGGCGACGAACATCGTGCGCCGGTGGCCCTCGCGGTCGCGGGCGCGGATGAGGTAATAGGCGCGCAACAGCACGACGATGGTCGCCGCATTGATGACGGCGAGCACGTGAGGCAAGTCGCGAATGGCGATCATGGCGGCGTCAGAACCCGTGGTTGGAGATCTTGAGCACCACGCTGACATAAAGAAACGCGGCGAGCGCGGCGAGGAGGACGAGCACGATCAGGTTGCGGCGCCTCTGGTTCGGGTTGACGGACGGCATGCTCAAACCCGCGCCCGCAGCATCGCCTCTGCGAGCATCGCCGCGAACAGGACGAACAGGTACAGGATCGAGAACCCGAACAGGGCCATCGCCGCCTTGCGCCGCGCCGATTCGTCGCCCTCACGCAGCCGGTAGAGAGCAAGCGCGCGCCACAAGAGCACAGCGTCGGCGGCGGCGGCGGTCGCCCCGTAGACGAGACCGACGCCCGGAATGACGAGCGGGCCGAGCGAGGCCGGGATCAGCAGCGCCGAATAGATCACGATCTGGCGGCAGGTCGCGGCGTGGCCGACGACATTGGGCAGCATCGGCACGCCGACGCGCTCATAGTCGCCGCTGCGGCAGAGCGCCAGCGCCCAGAAATGGGGCGGCGTCCATAAGAAGGTGATGAGGAACATCGCGATCGGGCCCGCCGACAGACTGTTCGTCGCCGCGGCCCAGCCGATGACCGGCGGCAGCGCTCCGGCGGCGCCGCCGATCACGATATTGAGCGGCGTCCAGCGCTTGAGCACCATGGTGTAGAGGGGAACGTAAATGGCGATGGTGAGCGCGAGCAGCGCCGCCGACAGCCCATTGACCTTGACCGCGAGCGCCGCGACCGACACGACCGAGAGCAGAACGCCGATCGCCAGCGCCTCGAGCGGCGGCACCACGCCGCGGGGAATGGGGCGCATCGCGGTGCGCGCCATGTTGGCGTCGATGTCGGCGTCCCACCACATGTTGAGCGCCCCGCAGGCGCCGGCGCCCGCGGCGATCGCCGACATCGCGGCCAGGAACTTCAGCCAATCGAACGGCGCCGGCGCGAGGGCGAAGCCGACCGCGCCGGTGAACACGACGAGCGACATCACCCGCGGCTTGAGCAGCACCAGATGGTCGACGACCCCGCCCCAAAAACGCGGACGCGGCGCGGCACGCTCGCCGCCTCTGCGCGCAACTGCTGTCAACCGGGCCGTCACCTTGCTCCACCTGATTGAACGCCGTGGCTTGGACGCATCGGGCGCGTCTCACGGCGGGATCGCACGCGGCATAAGGCAATCGCAGTGAAATTGCTAACCGAAATGCAACGATGATCGACCCCGAAAGTCAAGCTGGGCGAAACGGTCCCATAATATGCGCCGGATTGCGGCGACACTGTCATACCCGCGAAAGCGGGTATCCAGACTTGCCGCTGCGGCCGGGGCTCTGGATTCCCGCTTTCGCGGGAATGACAGGATGGCCCGCCTCGTTCGCCTCGCTGAGCGCCGCCGCGCCGGAACCGAATTGCAGCCGCGCCAGGCGCGCATAGACGCCGTCGCGCGCGACCAGCGACGCGTGATCGCCCTCCTCGACGATCCGGCCCGCCTCCATCACCAGGATGCGGTCGGCCTTGAGGACGGTCGCCAGCCGGTGGGCGATCACCAGCGTCGTGCGTCCGGTCATCACGCCGTCGAGCGCCCGCTGCACCTGCGCCTCGTTCTCGGCGTCGAGGGCGGAAGTCGCCTCGTCGAGCAAAAGCACCGGCGCGTCCTTGAGGATCGCGCGCGCGATCGCCAACCGCTGCCGCTGGCCGCCGCTCAGCGTCACCCCGCGCTCGCCAAGCCTGGTCGCATAGCCCATGGGGAGCTCGTGGATGAACCCGTCCGCCGCCGCGCGCCGCGCCGCCTGTTCGATCGCGACCTCGCTGACCTCGGCCCTCCCATAGGCGATGTTCTCGGCCACCGTCGCCCCGAATATCGAGACGTCCTGCGGGACCGGGGCGATGCGCGCGCGCAGGTCCTTCGGATCGGCCGTCCTGACGTCGACGCCGTCGATGCTGATCTCGCCCTCGTCGCAATCGTAGAAGCGCATGATGAGCTGGAACACCGTCGACTTGCCGGCCCCCGAAGCGCCGACGATGGCCACCCGTTCGCCCGGCGCGACCGAAAAGCTGAGATCGTCGATGACCCGCGCGTCCGTCGCGCCTGGATAAGCGAAGGCGACATGGCGGAATTCGATCGCCCCGCGGGCGGGCGAGGGCATCGCGACGGGCCTCGGCGGCGCGACGATCCGCGCCTTCACCGCAAGCAGCTCGGCGATCCGCCCCGCCGAACCCGCCGCCGCGGCGACCTCGTTCCACACTTGCGACAATTCGCCGAGCGAGGTCGCGCCGAGCACGGCGAACAGCACGAACTGCGACAGCAGGCCGCCGGTCATGCGCCCGGCCAGCACGTCGCGCGCGCCGAGCCAGAGAACGAACACCACGCTGCAGAAGGCGAGCGACACCGCAACCGCGATCAGGAGCGAGCGGGTGGCCGCGGCGTCGCGCGCGGCGCCGTAGGCGCTCTCGACTTCGTCGGCGAAGCGCTCCTGGCTTGGGCCTTCGGCGCCGAACGCCTGCATGGCGCGCACCCCGCCGAGGCTCTCCGAAGCGAAAGCGGTCGCCTCGGCCAACGTGTCCTGGGCGCGCCGCGAGCGCCGGCGCACCACCCGTCCAGAAGCGATGAGGGGCGCGGCGATGACCGGAATGGCGATAAGCACCAGCGCCGAGAGCTTGGGGCTGGTATAGACCATGAGCGCCGTCGCGCCGACGAACATGAAGAGATTGCGGAGCGCAATCGAGGCCGATGAGCCGAACGCCGCCTTGATCTGGGTCGTGTCGGCAGTGAGCCGCGACACCAGTTCGCCGGTCCGCGCGCTGTCGTAGAATGAGGCGTCGAGACCGGTGAGATGGGCGAACACGTCCCGTCTGAGATCGGCGACGATGCGCTCGCCGAGCGTCGTCACCAGATAGTAGCGGATGGCGGCGGCGAGCGCGATGACGACCACGACCGCCCCCATGGCCATGAAATAGACGTTGATCGCGCCGCCGCTGTCTTTCGAAAAGCCGAAGTCGATCATCGACCGTAACGCAAACGGCACCGCAAGCGTCGCCGCGGAGGAGACCGTCAGCGCCGCCAGCGCCGCCAGCGCCCGCCCGAGATAGCGCCGTCCGTAGCGGACAAGGGGCAAAAGCGCGGCGAGGGAGGCGGCGCGGTTTGCGGGCTCGGTGGTCATCGGCTCTTCTATAGGCGCTTTGCGGTCGAAAGGCAGATGGTCCGCCTTCCAAAAACGGCCTCGCTAGCTGTAAATAAAGGCGAGTTGAAGGGAGTGAACTTATGTCTGCTGCTCGCCCCGTCCCGTGGAGCGCTTTGCTCCTTGCGGCTACCGCTTCAACGGCCCTCAGCCAAGAATTGGGCGATCGGGACTCAGGCGCGCGGCTGGCCGCCCTGAACTGCGCCCAGTGCCATGGCGCCATCGATGCGCCTGGCGGCGCGCCCGCATTTGCGACCATCGCGAGCATGCCTTCGATAACCGCGGACGCCCTGAATCGCTTCCTGCAGACGCCCCACGCCACGATGCCCGACTTGGTTCTCAGCCCAAGCGACCGAAGCGACCTGATCGCCTATATTCTCAGCTTGCGCCCGTAAAGGCGTCGCTTCCGCATTCGGCCTCGCTGGCCGTTTTGCCCTGTTCAAGGCCGATTGAGGGGCCGGGCGCGCTCTGGTAGACTTACGCGTCCGGCGCGATCGGCTTCTCCGACCCGAGGCCGCGATCCAATCCCGAAACGGCGATAGGACGGGGCGCTTCGGCGGTAATTGCCGCAGCGGGCGAGCAATCCGCCGAGGGGCGCCAAGACCATGAACGGCCGCAAGCTCATTCCAGGGAAACCGCTGCCCGCAGCGGATATTCCCGACTATACGATCCGCCGCGACACGCTCGACGAGGTCTTCGCCGATTCATTCCGGGCCCGCCTCAAGCGCATCGCCGACATCGTCGGGCAATCCGGCGAACGTCTCGAGGGCAACATCTTCTATCGCGACCTCGACGAGCGCTATGCGGATGAGCCTCCTGCCGTCGAACTTGCGCCGGCCCGCCGCAATGTCTGGCGGGCAGTCAGGTTCAAGGAGCGCCTGCTTGAGGTCGGCGTCAACGCCGGCCACAGTGCGCTGCTCGCGCTGTCCACGAGCCCCAGGCTCGAATTTTACGGCGTCGACATCATGTCCCACGCTTACACCGCCGAGTGCGTCGACTACCTCAAAGGCGAGTTCCCGGGGCGGGTGCACCTGTTCCCCGGCGATTCGCGCGAGGTTCTGCCGTGGCTCGTCAACCGGCGGGCCGAGCTCATGTTCGACATCTTTCATGTCGACGGCGGCCACACCAGCGAAGTCTGCCAGTCCGACATGACGAACTGCATTCGCATCGCCCGAGGCCAGCGCGGCCGCCATCTGATGCTCGACGACGTCCACGCGAGCTGGATCTTCGACATCTATTGTGAGTTCGTCTCGCTGGGCGATTTGACGACCGAGACGTTTTTCGGCGACTGGGAGGAAGCCGGGCGGAACGTCCTGGCCAGGATCGAGTGAGCTTCCGGACTGCAAAGGAAATGTCTTCTTCGCCCATGACTGCGGGCCGCCCCTCGGCCGACGGCTGCGAATTCGCGTCCTTCTGGCATGGCACGCTTAATCCGTTCGCCTACGCGTGCCTCGCCTCGTTCGCTCAAGCCGGCGCGAGCTTGCGGGTCTTCAGCTACGATCCGCGCCTCGACCTGCCTCCCGGCGTGCGCCTCGAGGACGCGAGCGCGATTTGCCCCGACCAATCGCTCACTCGCCGGTTCATCGCCGACGGCAAGCCGTCGATTGCGACTTTCGCCGACATGTTCCGCTACCGGATGATCCGGGACAGGGGCTATTGCTGGGTCGATACCGACATCCTTTGCTTGAGCAAGCCGGCATTCGGCAGTGACGGCGTGATCTTTTGCCGCCAGGCCGACGCGGTCGGGACGAGCCTGGTAAACAACGCGGTATTGAGGCTCCCGCCGTCGCATCCGGCGATCGCCGAACTCGTCGCCACGGCCGAAGCCGCGATCGACGTTGACCAGCGATGGGGCGCGCTCGGCCCATTCCTGCTGACCCCGGTCCTGATGAAATACGGTCTCTACGACTGCGCGCTCGATTCGCATGTCTGTTACCCGATCGAGCCCGAGCAATTCTGGAAGCTGTTCCTGCCGGCATATCGGGATTGGGCCCACGAGGCGGCGCGCGGCGCGACCTTCGTGCATCTGTGGAGCGAAGCGATCGTGTGGAGCGGCTACGATTTCTGGGCCTGCCCGCCCGCCGGCTCCTATCTGCACGAAGCGTTCCGGCGCGCCGGCGGGCTCGACCGCTTCCGCCGGATAGCGCCCGAGAGTGAGGTCGTTCGTCTGATGGCGAAGCCGATCGCCGACTTCAAACGCGCGAAAGTGAGCGCGCCGGATTGACCGCGAAGTCTCTCGCGCGGCTCCCTACCCGACCTCGGCGGGCCGGACGACTTCCCGCGGCGGGATGAGCCGCGCCGACCGTTTCCGCCGCGCGTGACGGTGGCGCCTGGGCGCGACGAGAAATGTCACCTTGGGCGGCTCCTTCAGGAACGTGCGAGCCTGGTCCTCGATCATGCGGTCGGCGATCGTCACCCGGGTGCGCAGATGCTTCAGTTCGAGCAGGGACTGAATGAGGAACGTCTCGACGATCCGGCCGCTGACCTGCGTATCCTCGAAGACGCCCCAGGCATAAGCGCCGTCGCGCCTTCGCTCGAGGCCGATCTCATGGACCACCGCCAGAAACGCCCCGGCGTCCTCCGGATCGATCCGATATTCGACGGTCAACAAAATCGGCCCCTCATCGTCTTCGACGCGATGCACGAACACCGGCGTGCGCCAATGCATCGACGGCGTGAGGTCCAACGCGGCTGCGCCCTGCAACCGCCACCGAAGGGTCAGGATCATCCCGACCGCCGCGCCTGCGGCGGCGATATAGAGGGTGGTCGACAGCCCCTCGACGCTCGCGACCTTGCCCCATACGGCGCTGCCGAGAGTCATCGCGCCGAAGAACACGGTCAGAAAAATCGCCAGACCCCTTCCGCGCACCCACTCCGGCAACGCCACCTGCGCGGAGACGAACAGCGTGGTCATCATCGTAATCCACGACGCGCCGGCGACCAGGCTCGCCACAACGGCGATCGCAGGGTGGCGCGCCGCGCCATAGAGCGCGAGCGCGAGGATCGTGCCGATTGCCGCGACCGCCGCCAGCCCATTGGGACCGAGGCGCGCCTTGAGGCCGTTTAGCGCGAACGACCCGAGGATCGAACCGGCTCCGATCATGCCGAGCAATATGCCGTAGACCTCCGGCCCATTGTGCATCTGGTTGCGGGCGACCAGAGGCAAAAGCGCCCAGTACGCGCTCGCGAACGGAAAAAAGGCGACGGCGCGGATGAGCGTCGAATCGAGGTCGCGATTGTTCATGGCGTATCGAAGCCCGGTGCGGACCGCGCTGAAAAGGCGCTCGGCCGGCAGGGACTCCCTCGCGCGGCGCGGCGCGCGCCACCATAGAAGCGCCACAACGACCGCCAGGTTGCCGACGCAAAAGCACCAGAACGGCAAGGCGATGCTGACCGCCGCGATCGCCAACCCGCCAATGGCCGGGCCGATCGCGCGACTCACATTGTAGCTCGTGTTGTTGATCGCGATGGCGCTGTCGAGATCCTGCTTCGGCACCAGCATCGGCGTGATGACGAGCCACGCCGGGGCGGCGAGGGCGCCGGTTGCGCCGAGACAGAATGTCGTCGCCAGCAACACCGCCGGCGTCGCCAGATGCGATGTGACAACCGCCGCGAAGACGACCGAGATTGCGGTTACGGCGAGCTGCGCGCCGATCAGAAGCCTGCGCGCGTCGATGATGTCGGTCAGCGCGCCGGCGGGCAGGGTGAGGAGAAACATCGGCAGCGTGGTTGCGACCTGCACCGCCGACACCATCCTCGGGTCGGGATTGAGACTGGTCATCAGCCAGTTCGTCGACGTGTCGAACATCGCAAAACCGACGTTCGACGCCGAACTCGCGATCAGGACGACCGTGAACGCCAGATTCCCGAAAACGCCCCAGCGCCAATCCTGGCCTGCGGGCGCGTCCGGATTGGCGCTGGACTCGCTGGACAACAAAGACCCCGCGGAAAAGCAAGACTTGGACGGCGAAAACGCGACGAAACCGCAGTTCAAATGGCGAACGAGAGCCGAATTTTCAAGGCGCGCAGCAGTCCGCACGAAACGGAACCGACCCGAAAAGGAGGCTTGTGGGCGGTAAATCCATTTTTGACCGCGGCGTCTGGCGAGCCCGGCGCTCGATGGCTATATCCTCTCAGACCGCGCTTTGATTCGCCCGGGCTCCACAACGGTCAGTTGTTCGGATCGCGAGGACGCGATCGTCATACCGACCGACGGCTCGCCGCCCAATCGGGGAGAACGCCGCCTCAACCCTGGCAAGCTTTTGAATTTGCGATCCAGCCGCTATGTTTAGACGAGTTCTGGCGCAAAGGGGCGGGGACGGCGGAGTCGCCTGATCCAGTTTGAGTCGACAGACGACGGCGCCTGCGTCCGATTCCGCCTTGGAGACTTGGTTGGCGACGATTTCCATCCTGATGGCCTGCATGCGAACGGATCGGTCGAACGCCGACCTGCTCGCGGTAGTCGCCGACATGGCGCGGCGATTTTCCGCCGCCGTGATCGGCGTCGTCGCCCGGCAGGCCTCCATGCATTCCGCCATCATGGCGATTGGGCCTGGCGAGCCGCCCGACCGCGACCTCGAGAAATTTCGTGAGCGCGCGGCCGCGACCGAGACCGAGTTCCGGTCGGCGCTATCAATGGTGGAAGATCTTCAGTGGCGCTCGCAAATGACAGCTGGACCGCCGTCCCAGCATGTCGCTACTGAGGCTCGCGGAGCTGACTTGATTGTCGCCGCCGCCGAACCCGACGAGCGGATTTTTTCTCCTTCGCCCGAAATCGACGTCAGCGATCTCCTGATGCGCGCCGGACGACCGGTTCTCATCGCGCCCGCAGGCGTGGCGGGCCTGAAATTGACGCGGGCGCTAGTCTGCTGGAAAGATTCGCGCGAGGCGCGGCGGGCGGTCGTCGACGCCTTGCCGATTCTCAAGCTCTGCGGAAGGGTCGACGTCGTCGAACTGGTCGACGGGCGCGATATGGAAGCGGCGCGGCGGCGTCTCGCGGACGTCGGCGACTGGTTCGCTCGGCACGGCGTCGAGACGAATTGCCTCGCCTCGCCGCTGGACGGGACTGAGGCCGGGCATCTCGCCGCGATCGCCAAGGACCTTGACATCGACCTGATTGTGGCGGGCGCATTCGGGCGCAACCGTCTGCGCGAGTGGGCGTTCGGCGGGGTGACGCAGGACCTTCTCCTGAAGGCCGACCGCTGCACTTTGGTCTCGCACTAGGCGCGCCGGTCCGACGCGAGGAGCGATTCGAAGATGGACTTCCACATCCCCCAAGAACCCGCAACCGACGCGCCGTCCCGGCTTGGCGCCTTCGCCCATCCGGCGTTCGCGATCGTCTGGACGGCGAGCACGTGCGCTCTCCTCGGCATTGCGATGTATGACACGGCGTCGGGCTGGCTGATGACGACGCTCAACGTCGACCCGTTCGAGGTGTCGCTGGTGCACGCGGCGACGATGCTGCCGATGTTCCTCTTCACTCTTCCCGCGGGCGCGATCGCCGATATCGTCGATCCGCGGCGCATGATCATCGCGGTCTCCTACGCGATCGCCGCGCTGATGGCGGTTTTCGCCGCCGTGGTCTCGCTCGATTTCGCTTCGCCGGTTCTGTTGCTCGTGACCACGTTCGTCCTCAGCGCGGCCTGGGCGCTGAACACGCCCGCCTGGTTGTCGATCCTGCCGCTCCTGGTGCCGAAGCCCGAGATCCCCGGGGCCATTGCGGCGCACGGCGTCGGCTACAATTTGGGCCGCACGGTTGGTCCGGCGCTGGGCGGCCTGCTCATCATGAAGTTCGGCCTGGTCGCGCCGTTCTGGATTTTCGTCGCCGCCAATCTGGGGGTGATCGCGGCGCTCACCTGGTGGCGCGCGCCGGCGAGACAGACCGTGTCGCTTCCCGCGGAGAGGCTCAGCAGCGCGCTCCGGACCGGCCTCAGGCACGCCGCCAACAACCGCCTGCTGTGGGCGACGCTGGCGCGGACGATGGCGATCTATCCGTTCACTGCTGCATATTGGGGCCTGTTGCCGTTGATCGCCCGGCGGACCGGAGAGGGCGCGGAGCACTATGGTCTGCTCCTGAGCGCGGTCAGCCTTGGCGCGATCCTGGGCTCGCTGAAACATGGAAAGCTGCGGGAGCGGCTGGGTCCCGATCGGCTTGTCGCCCTCGCAACGGTCATGACCGCCACCGCGCTCACGCTGTTCGCGTTTGCGCACGATCTGCCGGTCGCGCTTTCAGCCGCCGTATTGGCCGGAATCGCCTGGGTCACCAACCTGACGTGCCTCTATACCTCCGCCCAGAACGTGTTGCCGGATTGGGTGCGCGGCCGCGGTCTCGCGATCTTCCTGACCGTCGTTTTCGGGACGATGACCCTGTGCAGCGCCCTTTGGGGCGACATCGCCGACAAGACCGGACTCCCGGCCGCGCTCCTTCTGGCGGCTGCGGGCGCGATTGTGGCGATCCCTCTCACCTGGGGGTGGAAGCTGCAGCAGAGCGCAGCGCTCGATCTTTCGCCCTCCCAGCATTGGGGCATGCCGCAGACCCACGAGGAGATCGATAACAATCGCGGGCCGGTGCTGGTGAAAATCGAGTACCGGATCGACCCCAAGGACCGCACAGCGTTTCTGCGCGCCCTCGACGAACTTGGGTTCGAGCGCCGGCGCGACGGCGCGTTCGCCTGGGGCATATTCGAGGACGCCAGCGAATTCGGGCGTTACGAGGAGACCTATCTCATCGAGACGTGGCTTGAGCTCATGCATTTGCGCGAGCGGGTCACCAATGCCGACCGGGTGCTCGAGGACGAAATCCGGGATATGCTGGTCGCCCCGCCGCGCATCGAATTCCTCATCGCGGCCGAGCGCCGCGCGGGAGTTCGGCAGCGGCGCGCCGAGCCGACTGGAGCATGAGCGAATTGCGCATTCTCGTCGTCTATGCGCACCCGTTGGAAACGAGCTTCATCGCCGCGCTGCATCTGCGCGCCGTGGAGACCCTAGTCGCGGGCGGGCACAGCGTCGACGATCTCGATCTCTACGCCGAGCGGTTCGACCCGGTCATGTCGCGCGAACAGTTCGCCCATTACGTCGACGCCAGGGTCAACACGCACGAGGTCGAATCCTACGTCAAGCGCCTGCGGGCCGCCGAGGCGCTGGTCCTGGTGTTCCCGGTGTGGTTCGACGGCCTGCCGGCGATGATGCAGGGGTACTTCCAGCGGGTGTTCCTGCCCGGCGTTGCGCTGCGCATCGATGAAGCGGGCCTCTTTCACCCCACTTTGTGGAACCTCAAGCGCATGGCGGCGGTCTGCACCTATGGCGAGAGCCGGCGCGACGTGACGGCCAAGAACGACCCGGCGCGCCGCTTCGTCCGTTACAACATCGGCTTGCTGATCGATCCGAAGGGCCGGTTCGAATATCTCGCCCATTACGACATGAACTTCTCGACCGCCGCGCGGCGGGCGGCGTTCATGAAGCGCGTCACGCGCGCGTTCGAGGCGTGGTGAGGACGATCCAAGTCTCAATTTGCGATGCTCATTTGTGGATAACTACAATCCGCCCAAGCCTTTCTCGCCCGACAAGGCCGCAGCAGAGGCAAAAATCCAGCGGAATGGGGTTCGCACTCGGGTCAACCTCGCACGCACCCGCAGTGGGCTGTCTGTTCTAGGCAATAGCATTTGCCAGTCGAGCAGTCGATCACGCCCGGATGGCAAACCGCATTATAATCCACAGGACAGGATGTACTGCAGCCTTGGCATATTGTGCTGGGTACGGAGCAGGATGACGGGGGCAGACAGGGCGGCTTAGCGGCTGGGCAACTCGGGCCTGGCAAAGTCGCATTGATTTTTGCTATTTCAGATAGATAATACTGCGTCTCGTTTAGTAGATCCAGCATCGTCGTGCATGTGTTAGATTTCGCGGCATCAGATGGCGATGGACAGACTTCGGCCTTCGCGTATTTAATGTCGTTATAGTCGACGCTGACCCATTGGATAAGCGCCGACTGGCCCAGCGGTTCTGAACAATTTGACGCTAAAGCGCCCTGAAAATAGGTTTGACCTTCAGTCGCATTGAAGAAGTCGGTGAGGGCGTTGTAGGCGGCCTGGTCCGCACTGCAGGCGCCCCGCGGACATCCCTCTTCCCGCCTGTCCTTGGCGCTCAACGACACCGGATGATCAAATTGCGCGCCACCGACGAACGAATTCGACGATGCCAGCAGTTTCACACCGGGCAGATCAATGTTACCTGGGAACGTGCAAGTTGAGGATTTCATTCCGCCGACATAGGTGGATTTTGCGTTATTGCTCGCGTTCAAAACGTAGGTTTGTTCGTTAGCAAAATGAGCCAAGATCTCGACTTTAGCCCCGCACGATATACTCATATTGGAGGAACAGTCTACTATCCAAAGACCATTAGCCGTTGCTGTGTCCACTCCAGCAATCGTTACGCTTTGGATCGGGACTACCGGCGACTCAAGCTCTGGAAAATCCGTGCCCGAGTCGGGGG
>JBAUXQ010000911.1:0-2657 GCA_049584355.1 Roseiarcus sp.
AGGCTGGGAAACGCGCCGAGAATGATCGCCCAGTCGAACAGGCCCTTGGCGACCCAGACCCACGCCAGCGTGCGCATGTACCAGATGAGCGCCGTCCCCCAGCCCAGGCGCGAAATAGCCGACAGGAGATCGCCGTCCTCGGCCGCGGCGGGCGAGCGATCGATCAGCTCCACCGCGCCGTCGCGGCTCTGGCGCATGATGTATTTCATTCGCCGCGCGCCGGAAATGTCAGCTCGCCCGCGTCGAGCGGAGCGAAATAGGCGTCGACCTCCGCCGGCGACGGCGGCGGACTCCATTGCGGACGATTGTCCTTGTCGACGATCACGGCGCGAACGCCCTCATAGAAATCGTGGCCGCGGCAGATTCGCGATACGATGCGGTAATCCATGCGAAGCGCCTGGTCAAAATCGGCCGCCCGGCCGAGCGTCATCTGCCTGAGCGCGAGCGCCTGGCTCGTCGGCGACTTCTCCAGCATCGCCGCCCGCGCCGGCGCCGCGAAGGCGCGGCCGCGTCTCTCGGCGTGGCGCAGGGCGTCGAGGATCGCCTCGCGATCGGGCTGGGAGAAACAGGCCTCGATGTCCTCGGCCTCGCTGATCAGCGCCGAGCGCCCCGGAGGCGCGGCGAAGCGGGCGAGCGCAGCCTTGACCGGTTCGTCGCCTTCCAACGCCTGCGCCAGCGCCGGCAAGGCGGCGCTGGCGACGAAGGTCTCGGCCAGACCCAGCGCTAGCGCATCGCCCGCGTCGGCGCGCAGGCCGGTGAGGGCGAAATAGACGCCCGCGCGATGCTTGAGCCGCGGCAGAAACCACGCCGCCCCGACGTCGGGGAAAAAGCCGATGCCGACCTCGGGCATCGCGAAGACGAAGCGTTCGTCCACGACCCGATGGGCCGCGTTCATCATGAGCCCGACGCCGCCGCCCATCGTGATGCCGCCCGCCAGGACGACGATCGGTTTGGGATAGGTCTTGATCCGCCGATCGAGCTGATATTCCTCGCGCCAGAACGTCAATTGGGCGTCATGATCGCCGGCGCGGCCGAGATCGTACAGGCGGCGGATGTCTCCGCCGGCGCAAAAGGCGCGCTCGCCCGCCGCGAGGATGACGATCCGATCGACGGCGCCGTCGCGCTCCCATTCATCGAGCCCGCCGGCGATCAGGCGCACCATGGTCAGGGTCAGCGCATTCAGCGCCCTGGGACGATTGAGCACGACGACGCCGGCGCGGCCGCGTCGCTCGATGAGCGCCTCGGCTTCTGGCGGCGCCGCAGTCACGCCGCGGCGACCTCCGACACGACCGCGTCGATCGCCTTGGCGACATCCCCGATCGGGGCCATGCCGTCGACTTCATGCAGAAGGCCGCGCTCGCGATAGAACGGCGTTACCGCGGCGGTGTCGCGTTCGTAAGCGGCCAGACGCGACTTGAACACCTCCGGGTCATCGTCCTTGCGCGCGGGCATGCCGGCCGCCTTCGCTTCCGCCGCGCGCTGCACGATTCGCTCGACGAGCTTCGGCGCGTCGACCGTCAACTCGATTGCGGCGTCGAGCTTCAGCCCCTTGGCGGCGAGCATCGCCTCCAACGCCCGCGCCTGCGCCAGCGTGCGCGGAAATCCGTCGAGGATGAAGCCCCGCTTCGCGTCCGGCTCATCGATCCGGTCGTTGATGATGCCGACGACGATATCGTCCGACACCAGCGCGCCCGATTCCATCACCGCCTTCGCCTTGAGCCCGATCGGCGTTCCCGCCGCCACCGCCGCGCGCAACATGTCGCCGGTCGACAATTGCGGGATGTTGAGAGTCTTGACCAATCTCTGCGCCTGCGTGCCCTTGCCGGCCCCCGGTGGCCCGAGCAGTATCAACCTCATCGTTTCCGCCCCTTCAACCTGGCCTTTCTGATCAGGCCTTCATATTGATGCGCCTGCAAATGACCGTGAATCTGCGCCACCGTGTCCATCGTCACATTGACCACGATCAAGAGCGACGTGCCGCCAAAGTAGAACGGCAGCGCTGCATAGGAAATGAGCCATTCGGGCAGGAGGCAGATCACCGCGAGATAGAGGGCGCCGAGCACCGTAATCCGGGTCAGGACGTAGTCGATATATTGGGCCGTGCGCTCGCCCGGCCTTACTCCGGGGATGAAGCCGCCGTGCTTCTTCAAATTCTCGGCGGTATCGGCGGGATTGAAGACCGTCGCGGTGTAAAAGAAGGCGAAGAAGACGATCAGCACCGCGTACAGGATGAGATAGAGCGCGCTGCCGCGCCCGAGAAGCGCCGAGATCGTCGACAGCACGCCCGATCCCGACGATCCTTGAGCGAAATTGGCCACGGTCGTCGGCAGCAGGAGCAGCGAGGAGGCGAAGATCGGCGGAATGACGCCTGACGTATTGAGTTTCAGCGGCAGGAACGAGCTCTGCCCCTCGTACATCTTGTTGCCTACCTGCCGGCGCGGATAGGTGATCGGCACCCGTCGCTGCGCCCGCTCCATGAATACGATGAACGCGACGACGACGAACACCATGACGACCACCGCCAGCACCAGGCCGGTGGAGATCGAGCCCTGCCGGCCAAGTTCGAACAATTGCACCACCGCCTGCGGCAACCGCGCGACGATGCCGGCGAATATGATGAGCGACGATCCGTTGCCGACCCCGCGCGACGTGATCTG
>JBAUXQ010000912.1:0-4314 GCA_049584355.1 Roseiarcus sp.
AGCAGCGCCCGCGCCAAGCGCCATTGGCCCGACCGTTCGGCCGCCGCGATCAGCGTCAGGTTGACGATGTCGCGTTGGGCATGGCTGCCGCCGATCCGGATTGCGTCTCCGCGGACCGGCAGGATCACTTCGACCGCGCGCGCGTAATCGCCCTCGCCAAAGGCCAGCGCACCGTCCATAAGCCGCCGGCCGACCTCGGCAGTCACCGTCAAGTTATCGCCTGAGCCAAGGCGCTCGTAGGCGTCGAGGGAACGGCTGAAACGCTCGACGTCGCCCGGGTCGGGCGAGCGCGCGGCGGCGAAGGCGCAATGCAGGTCGTTGAACGCGAGCACGTGGTCGTCGACATGCGCCATCCACTTGTCGGCGACCGGCGCCCAGCGATTCCCGACGTCGACGCCCGCAAGCTCGAGCCGCCAGAGAAGCGCAGCGGCGTCGACGCGGTCGAGCGTCGCGTCAGCGGCGAGCTTTGGGGCCGAGAACCGGTCATAGTCGGCCAGAACCTCGTCGAAGCGGCCCTGCTCGATCAGGAACAGCGCCAGATGCCAGCCGTTGTGGCCAGCCATGAAGTGCGCGGGACTCCAGTGCTCGCGCGTCGATTTGAGAAAAGCGACGCCGTCGTCCTGGCGGTTCGCGGTCTCCATCACGTGGGCGAGCGCATGCGTCGCCCAGGCGTCGCGCGGGTTCCCCGCCAGCGCCTCACGGCCGAAGTCCTCGGCGCGCTTGAGGTCGCCCGTCTCCTCGAGCCCGAAGGCGTAAAGGCCGAGGATGAAGCTTGTGAGCGGATTTCCCCGGTCCCACGCCGGCAGGACGCGTGCGGCGCAGTCGCGTATCGCCAGCGACCGGCCGAGAAAGTAACAGGCGTCCTGCGCCAGCCGCAGGGCGAGCGCGTCGGTCGGATGATCGACGAGTATCGTCTCCCAGCCCAGGATCGCGTGCGAGGTCTTGCCTTCCGCCCAGGCGCTGGCGGCGGCGAGATGGCGCCGTTCGCGCTCCGAGGCGCGGCGAATCATGGGCTCGGCCGCGCCGAGCGCCTTGACCACCTCTGGATGGTCGCCGCGAAAGCCGCCGATCATGTAGAGCGCCGCGATCGCGACGCCGCCGAGCGCGAAACCTGGATCGCGCGCCAGCGCCTGTTTCAGAATCCCGACCGGATCGCCGGTCAGCCCATAGTAGTCGGCGATCGCCCGATCGAACGCCGCGGCGGACTCGCGCGCGCCGGCGAGCGTCAGGCCTTGCTGGTCTTTGGCCATTGATCGGTCCTCTGGCGGTCGCGCGGCCCGCGGCCTTCGCTTGTCCCACCATAACCCGAGCGGATCGCGGTCGAAAATCAAGATGGGCCCAACGATCGGCGTTTTCGCGCCCATTTCATCGGGCGTCCTCTTTTTGCCTCGCCGGGGCGCGCTTAAATGGCAAGGCGTTCGGGTCAGCGGCCAAAGGAATGTTGGATGAAGGGCAAGACCATTGTCGCGACCGGCGCGACGTCGGGCATCGGCGAGGCCGCGGTCCTGGAGCTCGCAGGGCTGGGCGCCCGGATCGTCATCGTCGCCCGGGATGAGGGTCGGGCGCAGGCGACGATGCGCAAGCTCGAAGCCAAGGCGCCCAGGCTCGGCCATCGCATGCATCTGGCGGATCTCTCGAGTATGGCCGAGACGCGCAAGGTCGGAGCCGCGATCGCCGCGAGTGAGCCGCGCATCGACGTCTTGATCAACAACGCCGGCGCCCTCTTTTCCGAGCGGCGGGTGACGCCCGAAGGCCTCGAACTGACCTTCGCGCTCAACCACATGGCCTATTTCTTGCTGACCGAGGCGCTGCGCGACAATCTCGTCGCCTCGACGCCCGCGCGCATCGTCTCCACCTCCTCGACCGCGCATGAGGGCGCGAGGCTCGACTTCGACGACTTGCAGAGCGCCAAGGGCTACGGCGGGCTCAAGGTCTATGGCCGCTCGAAGCTCGCCAATATCCTGTTCACCCGCGAGCTTGCCCGGCGCCTCGCCGGAACCGGAGTGACGGCCAATTGCCTCCATCCCGGCGTCGTCGCGACGCGATTCGGCCAATCGAGCGGCGGCTTCGCCGGCCTTGTGATCCCTTTCCTCAGGCCGTTCTTCCTGTCCCCGGAGAAGGGCGCCGACACCATCGTCTACCTCGCCTCCTCGCCGGAGGTCGCCAAGACGACCGGCGAGTATTTCGTCAAGCGCAAGATCACCGAGCCGTCCCAAGCCGCGCGCGACGACGCCGCCGCCAAGAGGCTGTGGGAGGCGAGCGAGACGCTCGCCGGCGCGCAATCCCAGAAGGAGCGCGCGGCCGGCTAGCGGCGCTTCGCCTTCGTCTTCGCCGCGCCGTGGCGCCAGGCCATCTCGAGCGCGGCGGCAAGCTCCGGCTCGCTGAGCGCGGCCAGGGTCGCGCGGGTCCAGCCCCGCCCGCCCCAGGCGTTGTCGAGGGCGACGAAGGCCTCCGGCGCGACGGCGCATTTGAGCGCCTGCTCGTCCGGGGCGAACTTGAGGTTGGCGGTCAGTTCGTCGGGCGCGAGGGTTGCGAACGTGACCCGCGCCTTGAACGCGTGGCGGTCGAAATGCGGATATTCCGCGACGCCGGGAAGCGCGAGCGCGATCCGGCGGAATTCGGCGGCGCTGGTCACAGGCGCACCCCGACGAGGAACGCGAAATTCGCCCCGCCGCGGCCATTGTGCCGACGGCGGCAACGCGCGTAGGGTGGGCGATTGGAGGGAGGGGCGCAACCGGAATCGGTTGTGGCGCGCCAACGAGGAGAAGCCGAAATGGCCGACACTGGCTCGGACAAGGTCAAGACCGTTCTGCGCGTTGTGAGCGGCAATTTCCTCGAAATGTATGACTTCTTTCTGTTCGGCATCTTCGCCCGGGAGATTTCGGAGACCTTCTTCCCGAGCGACGATCCCTACGCATCGCTGATGGCGACGTTCCTCAGCTTCGCCGCCGGATTTGCGATGCGCCCGATCGGCGCGCTGGTGCTCGGACCCTACATCGACCGCATCGGCCGGCGCCAGGGCCTCCTCCTCACGCTGGCGATCATGGCCTGCGGCACGATCCTGATCGCCTTCGTGCCGGGCTATGCGACCATCGGCGTCGTTGCCCCGATACTGGTGGTGCTCGGGCGCCTCCTGCAGGGATTCTCGGCCGGCGTCGAGCTCGGCGGCGTCTCGGTCTATCTGTCGGAGATGGCAACGCCCGGCAACAAGGGCTTCTATGTCAGCTGGCAATCGGCGAGCCAGCAGGTCGCGGTCGTGTTCGCCGCCCTGCTCGGCTTTGCGATCGCCAACCTGATGGCGCCCGAGGCGATCTCCGGCTGGGGTTGGCGCATCCCGTTCTTCATCGGCTGCGCGATCGTGCCGTTCCTCTATATGATTCGGCGCTCGCTGCAGGAAACGAAAGAATTCGCGGCGCGTAAGGTCCACCCGACGACAAGCCAGATCTTCGCCACCCTGGCCGCCGACTGGTATCTGGTGCTCGGCGGCGTGGCGATGGTGATCATGACCACCGTCTCGTTCTATCTCATCACCATCTACACGCCGACCTTCGGCCGGCGCGTGCTCAATCTCACCGAGTCCCAGGTTCTGCTGGCGACAATGGCGATAGCCATTTCAAATTTCATCTGGCTGCCTATCTCGGGGGCGGTGTCCGACCGCATCGGCCGCAAGCCGATCCTGGTCGGCTTCACGGTTCTCGCGCTTCTGACCGCCTATCCGGCGCTCGCCTGGCTGGTGCGGGAGCCGAGTTTCGGCAAGATGCTCGCGGTCGAACTGTGGCTATCGCTGATCTACGCCTGGTACAACGGGGCGATGGTCGTGGCGCTGACCGAGCTGATCCCGGCCTCGGTGCGCACGTCGGGCTTTTCGCTCGCCTACAGCCTGGCGACGACGCTCGGCGGCTCGTCGCTCCTGATCTCGACTTGGCTCATCCAGCATACCGGCGACAAAGCCGCGCCCGGATATTGGATGAGCTTTGCCGCCCTCTGCGGCCTGATCGCGACGCTGGCGCTCTATCGCCGGCCCGCGGGCGGCATCCAGTATGCGCCGGCGGGCGGCTAGAGACCCGGCGCAAAGGAATTGTCGCGTGTTCCCGCCTCGACGCGCTCAGGCGCCGAGCTTCCTCTTCAGCCGGTAGGCGAACGCCACCGCCAGCGCCTGCACCCGCCCTTGCAAGGCCTGCTCCGGCAGCGCCTGATCGGTCGGGCTCGAATAGTATGTCGCATTGGCCCGTACGCTGATCGTATGGCCGCCCACCATCGCGACGCCCCTGATGCGGTCGGGATCGGCCGGCCCGCCGCCGCCCAGATAGAGCG
>JBAUXQ010000913.1:0-2175 GCA_049584355.1 Roseiarcus sp.
CGCTCCTCGACCGCGATCCGGATCTCGTCTGCCCAGTCGATGTCGTCGGGAATGCTGGTGGCGAGGCCGAGGGCGAACGCCGCCTCGGCGTCAAGCGCCCGGCCGATATTGGCTTTCAGCCCCTCGACCGGCGGCTTTTCGTCGTAGAAGCGGCGCCCGATACGGCTCTGCCCGCTCGCCATCGGGTAGTCGCCGAAGTTCGCCGCGCTGAGCGCAACCTCAGGCGCGCGGTTTTTCCCGCCGGGCAGCGCCAGGTGGTAGATGCGGTCGCAGGCGAGGGCCAGCTCCATCAGCGTGCCGGCGAAGCAGGAGCCCTCCTCAACGAGCGCGAACAGGCTGCGCGAGGTGACGTCGAGCCGGCTGAACGTGCGGCGCAGATAGCCGATGGTCTCGCGCACCAGCCAATGCCCCTTGAGCGCGCCGAGCGTCGCGTCCAGCGCCAGCACGGCCTCGACGTCGCCCTCGGTCTTGATCAGCCACAGCCCGATGTCGACCTCGTTGGTGCGCATGGAGAGGATCGCATCCTCAAGCTCCCGGGCGAGCGCCAACGGATACCAGGCTGCGCCTAGGGCCTCGATCGCGGTAATATCCCTCGGCTCGCCGCCGCTCGGGCCCTTGACCATGAACGTGGCGGCGCGCGCACCGCGGTCGATCGCCACCGTCACATGCGAATAGCGCAAAGCGTCGGCTTCGATCGTCCGCTCGATCGGCGTCAGCGCGACGCCCTTGGCCGATGACGGGCGATCACTGGTCGCCGCCAGCGCCAGCGCGCGCTCGCTGACCGCGGCGGCGAACTGCGCCGGCTTGGCGATCGCATCGACAAGGCGCCAGTTGAGCGCCTTCTCGCCGCGCACGCCTTCGCTGGTGGTGCAGAAGACATCCGCCAGGTCGTGGCGGACGTGACGCTTGTCGGTCAGCCGCGTCAGGCCGCCGGTGCCGGGCAGCACGCCGAGCAACGGCACCTCGGGAAGGCTGACCGCGCTCGAACGATCGTCGATGAGAAGGATCTCGTCGCAGGCCAGCGCCAATTCATAACCGCCGCCGGCGCAGGAGCCGTTGACGGCGGCCAGGAACTTCAGCCCCTCATGCTTCGACGAGTCTTCGAGCCCGTTGCGCGTCTCGTTGGTGAATTTGCAGAAGTTGACCTTCCAAGAGTGGCTCGAGACGCCGAGCATGAAAATGTTGGCGCCGGAGCAGAACACCCGCTCGCGTGCGCTCGAGATGACCACGGCGCGCACCTCGGGGCGTTCGAAGCGGATGCGGTTGACGGCGTCATTAAGTTCGATATCGACGCCGAGATCATAGCTGTTGAGCTTGAGCTTATAGCCGGGCATGAGGCCGGCGTTCTCGTCGAAATCGGCGAGGAGCGTCGCCACCGGCCCGTCGAATTTGAGCTTCCAGTGCTTGTAGCGCGGCGGCGCGGTTTGATAATCGACCCGGTCCATTGCGCTCCCGTTCATAGGCATTTTAATGCAAGTATTGCAGCATAGTGCAAAACAGAGCGGCGCTCAAGTCCAACGCGCCGTCAGGAAGCGCGCATTCGGACATCGGCTCGGGGGGACGCGCTAAGGTTCGGGCCCGAGCCAATCCAGCCCGCGCCTCAGGAACGCCTGTCCCTCCGACTTCGCCCAGTCTCCATGCGCGATCACGACACGCTCACAGCTCCAGCTCAGGACTTTGGCCCGGGCGGCGCGGGCGGACTTGCGGCGGAGAAACGAGCGCCGCCAGTCGCTCGGCGTGCCGGGATGAGCGGCGGAGATACCGCCAAGCCTCGCCAAAGGGCGTTTCCACCAGGACCAGTGGCGGCGAAGAAACGCCTCGTCGAAGGCCTGGATCAAATCCGCGACAATCGCGGTCCGGGACGGCCGATGAACAAAGACGATCTCATCCATCATGTACGAGCCCCGAAACCAGGCCTGGTCGATGTCCGGACCCCACTCCGCGGGCGTTGCGTCCCCGAGCGCTCCGGCGAAAGCCAGACCCGGAAGGCGCTTGATGGTCGAGCGCGGACCCCACAGCTTCGCGGACGGATAGGCTGAACCCCAAGTCGCGAGGCCGAGGTGATGAAGCTTGTTGGGGCTTACAAGATCGGCGACCTGTCCCAGCCGGTCCACGTCACGCCGTAAGTCTTCGGTGAGCCGGACGGGAGACCAGACCCAGAGGCGGTCGTCCGCA
>JBAUXQ010000914.1:0-1991 GCA_049584355.1 Roseiarcus sp.
TTTCGTGGGCCTTGAATAGCACTGCGCAAGGCAGTGATTGTCCGAGCTCGAAGCCTGTCATTTTCACCAATGCGGCAGCCTCACCAATGCGGCAGCCGCCCTGAGGCTCCAATTTTGAATTCAGCCCAACCAAACGGCGCCAGAAACGCAGCGGAGGCCATGTCAAAAGGTCGACGCCGGTAAGCCCCCGGCAGAGTCCGTTCTAAGGCTCTCGGGTTCGTTTCTCCGCCTCTGTCATTCAGTGGACGCCATATCTCGCAAAAGCCAGCCTGCAGCCTTAGATTGGCTCAATTGCGGCGGGCTATCCCGCCCCGCGTCGGTCCCGGCTTCGTTCGAGGGGCGTCGGGGTTCGTGACCGAGAGGCTGGCGAGAGTATGAGCGTTATCGAGCCGCGCAGGATCGCGCGCCGCAGCGAGCCGATGTTCAATGCGCCGCTCGTGGTGCTTGGCCTCATCGTCGTTCTGATCGCCATCCAGGCGGCCCTCAATTGGGCGCCGGACGCGGTTCAGGACAGGATCGTACGCGACTTCGCCTTCGTTCCCGGCCGGCTCACGATCTCGATCTGGCCGCGCCGGTTGATCGAATTGCTCGATCGCGCGAATTCCGATCCGGCGGCGTTGCAGCAAGCCCAGGCGATCCGCGAATTGCGCATTCTGGGCGGCGGAGCGAAGCCGTGGACGCTCCTGACCTACGCCTTTCTGCATGGCTCGTGGACGCATGTGCTGCTCAACAGCGTCTGGCTCATCGCGTTCGGGCCGCCGATCGCGCGCCGGTTCGGCTCGGGGAGGTTCCTATTGTTCATGGCCGTCACCGCGATCTTCAGCGCGCTCGCGCATTGGGCCAGCGCGCCGATGGATTTCTCGCCGCTGATCGGCGCGTCGGGGGCCGATTCCGGTCTTATGGGCGCGGCGACGCGCTTCATGTTTCAGCCCGGGGCGCCGCTCGGCCCCTCGGCCCCGATCGGCGAACCCGAAATCGAATCGATCCCCGCGGCGAGCCTGCGCGGCGTGTTCGTAGACCGGCGCGCGATGATCTTTCTCGGGATCTGGCTCATCACAAACTTCATCTTCGGCGCCGGCGCGCAGACGTTAGGCTTTTCGGAGGCGCCGGTCGCCTGGGTCGCCCATCTCGGCGGCTTTTTTTCCGGGCTCGTGCTGTTTCCGCTGTTCGACCGCCCATTCCGCCCGCCGCCGCTGACCGGCGAGTTCGCCTCGGAGGCGCGGCCGATCGAGCCTTGATCGCGCTTCCGCCGGCGCCTGCCGGACGGCGCGGTCAAAATCCGCTACGCCTGATCGGCGCGGAGCAAAGGCCGCGCCGGCGCGCCGTCGACCGAGCGCGCCGCCCAAACCGAAGCGGGGGAGCCATGGTCCTGCCGACAATCGATCCGTTGATCGCCGGAGGAGTCGTTCTCACGACAGCCTTTACCGATGCGATCTATGTGCAATTCACCGCGGCGGTCGCGGCCCGGCGCCGGGTTGCGGCGGCGTCTTGGAGCAGCGTCTGGTACCTGCTGGCGGCGTTTGCAGTGATCAGCTACACGTCAAACTGGGTCTATGTGCTGTTCGCCGCGGTGGGGTCGTGGATCGGCGGCTTCCTCTCGATCACGGCCCTGAACCGCGCCGCGCAGTCGCGGCCTGGGGAGGGGCGGGGCGCTCCGCACGGCGGAGGCCCGACATGAGCGGCCGCATCAAGAGCGGAATTGGGGGGAGGCGAAAGGAGATCTGCCATGACTGACCGCAAGCGGCCAAGCAAAGACCTGGGCGTCGTGTTCGACGCTCATGTCCGGGCCGAGTTTGTCGATCAGGACGTCGCGGCCACGATGGCGACGATGTGTCCTGAGCCCTATCTCACTCATGTGCCCACGCTCGCCGGCGGCACCGGGCGCAAAGAAGTCGAGAGTTTCTACCGCGACTACTTTGTCGGCCACTGGCCGGCCGACGTCGAAGTCAAGTCCATCTCGCGCACGGTCGGAGCGAACCGGGTCGTCGACG
>JBAUXQ010000915.1:0-2103 GCA_049584355.1 Roseiarcus sp.
TCAGGGCCGTAAGGCGCGCCCCGAGCTTTATAGCCGAAGAAGCGCCTCTTTATTCCATTTATCATGTAAGTCGCCGGCCCGGGACCATCGCTCGCTGTAAATCCCCAAGAGTTTTCGTCGTAGGCGCGGAAGTCAGAGGGATTGTCCATCGTGTACCCCCGCTGGACGTGGGTCGCGCGGCGGCTGTTCTCGAAATAATCGATGCCTTTGCCGCGCATAAAGTCGTCCTGAATTTCTCGGAAATCGATCCAAATATGCGAGAATTGGTGAATGAAGAGCGGGCCCGCGTAGAGAAGCTCGTAATCGTAGATGGTCCGCCAATCGTAAGTGGAGGTCCATCGCGCCCAGCTTTCGCGAGGCAGCGGATGCGTCGGCGAGCCCAAACCGAGCAGATAGAGAATCATCGCCTCGCAATAACCCTGCCAGCGGTAGCGGAGAAAGCCGCTCTCGGGCTTCCAGCCATGGGTCACTGTTAAGCCGCCATTGCGCGCCCAGTTCCAATCCGCGCGCAGGTAGAGTGCGTCGGCCAGAACGCGGATTTCGCGTTCGTCTTCGCCATCGCCGCAGAAGTACGCAGCGATGGTCAACATGCCGGCAAGCAAGATGGCGCTGTCTATCGTCGACAACTCGCATTTCCAGACCCGCCTTCCGCTCACCATGTCTAGAAAGTGGTAGTAGAAGCCTTTGTATCCGGTCGCGTCGACGCCGGCGCTCTGGTCGCTAGTGTGGAAAAAGCGCAAAGTCGCTAGAGTCCGCGCAATTGCGTCCGCACGGGGCATGAATCCGCGCTCCACGCCGACGGGATAGGAGGAGAGAGCAAACCCAACAGCAGCGATGCTCGCCGGTGATCCCGCCTGGGTTTTATCTGCGATAAGTCCGTTAAGCGGGTTCACTTCGTGAACGAAATAATCGAACGTCTCGCGTTGCAACCCGTCCAGGAAGTCGGAGCTGAGCGCGTGATCATTCACGATTGAAGCTCCGCATAGGTAGTTTCCGAGGCTGCCATCGGCGGTCAATCTCGCGGTAATGCGAAGGAATTCGAAAAATCAGTTTCAATGATCTATCGCAAGGGTGGGTGCTGGGATACCGCCCCTTTTCACGCCTGTGCTCATTCCTCCCAAAGCGCGATCATTTCATGAGTAGAATCCGAGGCTGCCTCCGCGCCAAACGTTATGGCTAGCTCCGACCTCCGCGCAGAAACCCTGCGCCGCTTCGGATCGTGACGACACCCAGCGCGATTGAGCCGGCCGGTCCGACGGTTGACCAATCAGAGGAGGGACCTTCGGTCATGTTTTCAATTGAAGCCTTTCTCGTCTTCTTCGTCCTTTTTGCCATCGTCGTCTGCCTGACGGCTTCCATTCGCATCCTGCGCGAATACGAACGGGCCGTCGTCTTCACCCTAGGCCGCTTTGAGCGGGTCAAGGGCCCCGGCCTTGTCCTGCTGATGCCCTTCATTCAGGAGATGGTGCGGGTAGACTTGCGCATTCAGGTCATTGAAATCCCCAGCCAGGACGTCATCTCCCACGACAATGTTTCGATGAAAGTCGACGCGGTGCTCTATTTCAACGTCGTCAATCCCGAACGCGCGATCATCAAGGTTCAGAACTATCTGCCGGCCACGAACATGCTGGCCCAAACGACGTTGCGCGCCGTGCTCGGCCAGCACGAACTCGACGAAATGCTCTCCGAGCGCAAGAAGCTGAGCGCCGACGTCCAGGGCATTCTTGACGCGCAAACGGAGACCTGGGGCATCAAAGTCAGCAATGTCGAGATCCGAACCGTCGAACTGACCGACAACATGGTGCGAGCAATCGCCAAGCAGGCCGAGGCCGAACGCGACCGGCGCGCCAAGGTGATCCACGCCGAGGCTGAGTTCCAAGCCTCGCAGACGCTGGTGAACGCCGCCAAGATCCTCGGCAGCATTCCCGCGGCTATGCAGCTCCGTTACCTGCAGACGCTGACCGAAATCGGCGCCGAACAGAATTCGACTGTCGTCTTTCCCATGCCGATCGACATCATGAAGCCCTTCCTCGAGATCATCGAGAAAGCGGATCGTTCGATGCCGCGCCCCAACGGGTCGGACAAAGCGGCAGCCGCCTTGGA
>JBAUXQ010000916.1:0-3172 GCA_049584355.1 Roseiarcus sp.
TCGCCGGGCAACCCCGCGCGCGACTTCGGTCCAGAGCGCGATCTCCTCGTCGCTGAGGCGCCTCAGGCGATGCGGGCGCTGCGGCGCCTCCTTCACGGCTGGTCTCCGCGCGGCAGGAGCACGACGAGCTCACCCTTGTGTCTGATCGCTCCTGCGCGCGCCCCGGCCGCTTCGCCGCTGCCGAAGAAGAGGTCGGCGCGCGCTGGGCCCACAATCGCCGAGCCGGTGTCCTGGGCGATCATCAGCCGGCGGAACGCTCGCGGCGTCTCGTCCGCCCATGGCAATTCGGCGTCGATCCAGAACGGCAGGCCGTAGGCCCAGATGGTCCGGTCGACCGCGATCGAGCGCAACGGCGTGAGCGCAACGCCGGCGCCGGCGACCGGCCCGAGTTCAGGGTCGAAATCCCCAACGAGCTTGAAGAACACGAACGACCGGTTGCGCCGCATCAGCTTGAGCCCCCTCTCGCCGTCGCCGCGCAGCCACGCCTTGAGGCTCGAGAGCGACATTGCGCTCTCGGCAACCTCTCCGGTCTCGATCAGGATGCGTCCGATCGACGTATAGGGCAAGCCATTGCGTCCGTCGTAAGCGAGACGCGCGCGCCGTCCGTTGGGGAATTCGACCTGGGCCGAGCCCTGCACCTGAATGAGGAAGGCTTCGACGGCGTCCCGCACCCAGACGATGGGGTCGAGGCGCTCCGTCTCGATCTGAGTCCGATCGGCATACGGGACCAGCGAGCCGTCGCCCAGGCGCCGGGCGCAGGTGACCCCGTTGGGGAATCCCGCGGGCGCGGCGTCGGGGGCAAAGCTCACAAGATCGGCGGGCCGCGCCAGGATGGGCCAGCGGAATTCCTCCGTCTCGATCATCGAAGCCCGGACGCACGGCTCGTAATATCCGGTCAGAAATCCTGCCCCGCCGTCGGGAATGACGCGGACAGGCCGAAACCGCGCCTCGAAGAACTGCTGCGCATCGCGCTCGGCCGAAAGGGTCGCGTCAAGCGCCGCGCGGGCGGTGGCGATCAATTCGGGGGATGGCGGTCGCGCGGGCCGGGCGCTGTGGCGACCCGTGGCCAGCGTGCGCGCCGAGCGCTCGAAAGCGCGGAGCGCCGCCAGATGGTCGTCGTCGTTCCAGCCCGCGAGGCTTTCGAAGTGGAGCGTCTCGAGGCGGGCTCGCACTGCGCTTTAGCGGTGTGCGGCGGCCCCGCTCGCGGATTCGGTCGCCGTCAGCATCCAGTTGGGATCGCGCGAGCGAATGTCGCGCCCGAAAGTCCACAAATCGAAATGATCGGCGACGGCGCTCGGCGATCCATCGACGACCGCGCCGTGGGCGTCGCGAGTGACGGAGGCGAGCTTGGCGGCGAAACGCACGCCGAGTTGCGCCGCCGCGCCGACGAGTTGCGCCCCGACGATGGTGGCGTCGTCGATCGAGACGACGGTCGTCGTCATCGTTTGGCCGGCCGCCGCGCGGCTGCGAATTGCGTTGTCGAAATTGGCGAATGCTTCCGGCGTCATCAGATTGCGCAGCGTCGCCGAATCGCCGGCGGCGAAGGCATGAACGACCATGTCGTAGGCGACTCGTGCGCCGGAAAGAAAGGCTTGCGGCGAGAAGCTGCGATCGGCTGCGGAGATGGCGTCGAGGCCGCTCCACACCGCGGGATCGGGCTCGGCGACGCCCTTCCACCGATCCGTGGCAGGCGGCGAAGCGGGGGCCGCCGCCGTGTCCGGCGGGACGACAGGCGCGGTCGGTGGCGCCGGCACACGGCGCAATGGAGCAAGGAGGCCGCCGGATTGGCGCTCGGAATCCTGGCGCATGCCAAGGACGGAGCGTAGCTTGTAAGCGACGAACAAGGCGACAAGCGCAAATATGACGGTCGGTAGATCGATCTCCGGCATCGCTGTTAAGCTCCTTGCTGCCCGCGGCGAAGCGTCCCGCCGGCGACGCGCCGCGCCCATACCTAGGCGCAAGCGAGCGTTTTGGCTAGGAGCAGGTCCGACGGGGCGGCTCCTCCAAGGCTTGCCCGGCCGCCGAGGTCGGCGCCGTCCCACTGTCCCAGGAGCATAAGAATGCGGCGCGAGACGGCGTGAGGGGCGCAAATCCGATCGGCGTCGCCGGAGCCGGCGCCTGGGGCATGGCGCTCGCCAACGCCGCCGCCGCCGCGGGCCGAGGCGTTGTCCTGTGGGGCCGCGACGACACGCGTATGCGTGTGATCGCGGAGACCAGGCGCAGCGACCGGCTTCCTGGCGTCGTTTTGGCGCACGCGGTCCAAGCGACGTCCGATCTGGACGATCTCGCGCGGTGCGACGCCATTCTGGTGGCGACGCCGGCTCAATCGAGCCGCGAAATGGCGACGCGGCTGGCGGAGGCGCCGGGATCCGCGCCGCTGGTGTCCTGCGCCAAAGGCATCGAGCGCGGCACGCATGCCTTCATGACCGAGGTCCTGGGCCAAGCCGCGCCAGGACGGCCGACGGCCATTCTCTCCGGTCCCTCCTTCGCCGCCGACGTCGCCGCAGGACTGCCGACCGCCGTGACGCTCGCCTCGGCCGATGAGGGCCTCGCGCGCGCCCTGTGCGACGCGCTGCGCGGACCGAACCTGCGCCTCTATCACTCGACCGACGTTCGCGGCGTCGAGATCGGCGGGGCGGCCAAGAACGTGTTGGCGATCGCCTGCGGCGTCGCCGTCGGTTACGGTCTGGGCGCTAGCGCGACCGCGGCTCTGATCGCGCGCGGCTTCGCCGAGCTGCGCCGTTTCGGCGAGGCCTTCGGGGCGCGGGGATCGACATTGATGGGGCTTTCGGGGCTCGGCGATCTCGTTTTGACCTGTTCGTCGCCCCAATCGCGCAATTTCGCCTTTGGCCAGGCGCTCGGGCGAGGCGTGAGCGTGGCGGAAGCGCGAGAAGGCAGGCTCGCCGAAGGCGTCTTCACCGCCCTTGCGCTGATCGAGTTGGCGCGTGAGCGCGGCGTCGACATGCCGATCGCCAATTGCGTCGAGGGGTTGATCGAGGGCTCGCTGGACGTTGCGGGTGCGGTCGTGGCCCTGCTCGGACGGCCGCCGAAAGGGGAAGAATGAGGGTGCTTTGCAATCCGAGCCCGCCTCGCTCATCGCTCCAAGGCCGCCTGCGTGGATGAGCCGCGGAGTTTCGTCCGCCGCGCTGTTCGGGAGCTCCAGCGCGTCGTC
>JBAUXQ010000917.1:0-1551 GCA_049584355.1 Roseiarcus sp.
GTATCGGTGAGGGTCACGGCGCCAAACCGCGCCTCGCGCACGAATCCGGCATATTCGTTGTCTTGTTCGGCCACGCAATCGACTTGCAGGTAGATTTCGCAGATGGCGTCGCGCCAAGCCTGCCGCCGTTTCGCGGGGGCCAATGGTTTGGTGTCGAAAACGACCTTCATGGCTTCCTCCCAAATTGCCGTTCCGTGCGGGCGGACCAGCATTTGGCGTTTGCGGGGCGCCTCCGCGACGTTCCGCGGATCCCAGCGTTTGTTGGCAGTATCTTTCCAAGTCCGCGAAAAGCAAGCGCGTTAGCGATAGGCAGCCGCTCTTGGGGCCGCCCGTCTTTTAGTATTCAGGAAGCGCCCTTTGCGCTGCGCCGCAAGGCATGTGCGCTGTGGCGCAAGCGAACGCGGCTCCCGTCTGAGATAGTGTGACTGCGATACGACGGCTCCGCCTGCGTAACCGCGCTCTGGCGTTTTGGAACGGCGATCCGGTTAGGAAATGCTCAGACGGCTCACAGGCGCGGCTCTGACTCAAGAGAAAATCGTACTCTTGATCGCCATTGCTCTGTTTTGCGCGTTCTCGTTTTTTCTCAAAGGATTTCTGAGACCCGACAATATTTTAACGCTTCTGCGGAGCGTCTCCACTTTAGGTATTCTCGGTGTCGGTATGGCGGTTGTCGTCATCGGGCGCGGCATCGACCTTACGATCGTCACCATCTATGCGATGTCGGCCGCATGGATGTTCCACCTGGCGAATGGCGGCGCTTCGATCCCGCTCGCCCTGACATTGGGATACCTGTTCGCCCTCGCCGTCGGCGTGACAAACGGCTTGCTCATCGCATATCTCGAGATTCCGGCTTTGTTCGCCACTTTGGGCATGTCCGCATTTGCCTATGGCTTCGCCCGCTACGCCCTCGTCCCTCTGTATGTGGTGTACATGCCCGCCAGCGCCGCCAGCATCGTCTGGATTGGCGGCGGCTTCGTCTTCGGCGTGCCAACGTCGATCCTGTTCTTCGCCCTCGTCGCGTTCCTCGGCTTCGCGTTCCTGCGTTTCACCAAGCAGGGGCGGTTCATCTATGCGATTGGCGACAATTTCGCCGCAGCGCGCATTTCGGGCGCCCCGGTGCGCCCGATTGTCGTCTTGCAATACGCGGTGTCCGCGACAGTGGCCTACCTGGCCGGCCTGATCACCGCGACCGCCGTCGCCAGTATGAACACCGCGGTCGTGAACTCCTCGATGATCTACGATATCATCCTGGTCGTGGTTCTTGGCGGCGTCGGGCTTTCGGGCGGCCGCGGGGGCATCCGCAACGTGATTGTCGGCACGTTGCTCATCGGCATCCTGCTCAACGGGATGACCATCATGAACATCCAGTACACGCTGCAGAACGTGATCCGAGGTTTGATTCTCCTCATCGCGATCGTCATCGACAGCGTCGTCAACCCGCGCGACGAGCAGACGGCGCAACAAGGCGACATCTAGAGCGCCGTTAACTCGAAAGGGAGGTTGAAACATGCGAAAGGGAGACATCGCGGCGGCCGTCGGGCTGTCGGCGCT
>JBAUXQ010000918.1:0-2078 GCA_049584355.1 Roseiarcus sp.
CAAGCGGATCTTCCTCAGGAAGCAGCTTGGATGAGGCGCGAGCACGCCGCCGCCTGGAGGCGGCGCAAAATCCAAGCCGACCGCAACGAAAACCAAGCTCGACGCAACAAAATCCAAGCCCAGCGAAACGAAATCCAAATTGGGCGCAACAAAATCAAAATAACATCTTGATATTTTCCAATAGCTTAGCCTGATTCCTCGCCATCAGGTCGAGGGCTAGTTTGGGAAAAGCCGTCTCTCCTGCGCCCCTCACTTCCGCCGCCTCGCCGTGACGCCCATCAGGCCGCCGAGGATGTCGAGCGCGACCCTGAGCCGATCGCTCACCACCGCGTCGGCGCGCCAGGGGGTGGCGAGCTCGGGGATGAAGCCGCGGCAGTCGCGCACGCCCGCCCCTTCGATGACGATCCTCGTCACGATCGGCCAGGCGTGGGGGCCGACCCGGTCCTCGGCCTCGCGCAGCTTGTCGCGGGCGAAGAGCGCCGTCTCGGATTGCGGCAGGCCGGGGCGGGGGCCGAAGCCAGTCGAACCGAAGCGGTCGGGCGCGACCGCGCGCAACTGATCGAGCCTGGCCCGCTGATGCGTGCGGCGCAAAGATTCACCGACCAGCCAGCGGATATCATTGAGCTTCGAATCGTGCGGGGCCAGGACCCGGTTGGCGCGCATGGCGTCGAACGGATCGATGATCCGGCGGGTGCGGTCAGCGTCGCGGGTCGGCGTCTGGCCCGATTCCCTGGCGCGGGCGAGCCGCTCGGGCGTCGCATCGAGCCGCTCCTGGATGGCGTCGAGCAGTTCCTGGGGCGATTTGTGCGTCCTCTTTGCCGGCTTTCGGGCGCCGCTCAATTGAACGACTCCCCAAGTTCCGCCCACGCGAGATGCTCCGCCAGCTCGGCGCCCATCGGGTCCGCCAGGTCCGCGCAGAGCGCCGCGGGCGACGTACAGTAGGATTGCTCGAGGATCGGGGGGACCAATTTTGGGATGCCGCGCATGTTGACCTTGACGTCCGGCGGCGGCTCGGCGTGCCAGCGGCGCAAATCCTTGAGATGGCGGGCGCTGGCGCGCTTGAGCGCCATCTGCTCGGTGTCGACTTTCGGCGGGCGGCGGCGGGGTAGGGGTTTGCTCACGCGGTTGCCCTTCTGGCTTGCGGCGGCCCCAGCGACCGCCGCCTGATGTTCTTGTTTTGTTCATTATTGGGTAAAACAGAACCCCCTGTCAAGATTCTGTTTTTTTGAATTGCGGTTTTTCGGAAAAAGAGTTAATCCCGTGAGTCGGCAGGCCTTCCGGGGCCGGGGCGCGAGCGGGAAGCGTGCGGCCCAAGCCGTTGGATGGGGCACAAGAATTTGGAGTTTGAACTTTGACCGTCGATTGGATCCGCGCCGGGCTCAAGAGGACCGGCAAAACCCGCAGCGGCCTCGCCAAGGCGCTCGGCCGCTCGCCTTCCGCCGTCACCGATCTCCTCAATGGCCACCGCCGCCTGCGCGCCGACGAGATCGCGGTCGTGTCCGACTATCTCGGCATTGAGCCGCCGCGGCTCATCGGCGGCGGACCGCTGCGGCCGCCCAAGGCGCCGCTGATCGGCTATGTCGGCGCCGGCGCGATCGCCCATTTCTACGCCGACGGCCAGGGGCCATTCGACGAGGTCGATGCGCCGATCGACGCCAAGCCGGCCACGGTCGCGGTCCAGATCCGCGGCCATTCGCTCGGCGCGCTGTTCGACAATTGGCTGGTCTTCTACGACGACATCCGCAATCCGCCGGATGACAGCCTCGTCGGGCGGATGTGCGTCTGCGGCGTCAGCGATGGGCGCGTCCTGATCAAGGCGCTCAAGCACAGCCAGAACGCCGGCCTCTGGCACCTTCTTTCCAACACCGAGCCGCCGATCTACGACGTGGGCCTCGACTGGGCCGCGCCGGTGCGCGAAATGCGGCCGAGGTAAGGGGTGCGAAGGCCCCTCATCCGGCCCTTCGGGCCACCTTCTCCCGCGAGCGGGAGAAGGGAAGCGCCCCCTCCACCGCCCCATAGCCCGTCGAGAGACGGGCGTCCTTCCGGACGCCCTACGGCGCGGTCCCCCTCCCCCATTC
>JBAUXQ010000919.1:0-6437 GCA_049584355.1 Roseiarcus sp.
TCGATGAGCTCTTCGAGCCGGGCCCGCCACGTCGCCGGGTCATCGGCGGGGACACGGAACTGCGCCCGGGCGGCGCGGCCGCCGGCGGCGAGGTCGAGCCCTTCACCGTCAAGGCCGATTGCGCGCCAAACCGGGCGGGTGGCTTTGTGTCCCGCAATCTGGGCGAGCACGGTCGCTCCGAGCCCGTTGACTTCTGCGAGGAGCCGCTCTTCGGCTTCTGCCAGCGCTGCTTCGCCGGCGCGCGAAGCGAGGACGTCGGCGGGTGTGAGCGCGCCGGCGCGGCCGAACCCGCCATTGAAATGAACGCTCTCGATTCGCAGCCGGAACATGCCGAAATCGGCAAACCCGGCATAGAGCGCCGACTTCCGATTGCGCTGCAAATACCGGGACTTGGCGCGACCCGCCGGGTCGAGTTCGACGCGCCCGCCAAGGGTGACGCGGGGATGGTTCAGCGGGTCGCCGCGGTCGCGGGCGCCGGTCAGCAGAAGCGAGGCGCGCGGATCGTGGACCAGGTTTCTGGTGTGGCGCGACAGCGTCGACATCAGGAACAGCGGCGCGCCGTCGAAATCGCTGGCGACGCCGACCAATGTGGTCAGGGGACTGCCGCCCTCCGCCTCCAGCGTCGCCAGCGCGCCGGTTCGCGCGAGCCGCATCAGTCGCTTGGCGTCGGCGACCGCCTCGTCATGGGCCTTGTCCGGATCGACAGAGGCGTTCGCCATCGCGGCCTTGAGACTTGGAGCGGATCGTGACAACAAGAAGCCCGGAGCGTCGAACGGGTCAAGGGGAGCCGTTCGGCGGCCAGGCCGGCGGCCGCGCTCCGATCGCTGGCCAATCTATCCAACTTCATGGTAATCTTGCACAATTCGCCCGGACGCCCCATCTCGGGTCGGCCGGCCGAGAGGTCGCCCTCGTTGGAACACATTCAGGCGATCAATGGTTTTTTCTTTGAGCCAGCCAGCCAAGCGGCGACAGGATCACATCAAAGCGGGAGCTTCATGCCCACGATCGCGCTGGTCGACGACGACCGCAACATACTGACGTCCGTATCTCTGTCGCTCGAGGCGGAGGGATACCGGGTGCAGACTTATACCGACGGCGCGAGCGCGCTCGATGGCCTGAAGGCCAATCCGCCCGATCTCGCGATATTCGATATCAAGATGCCGCGCATGGACGGAATGGAGCTCCTGCGGCGTCTGAGGCAGAAGTCCGATCTGCCGGTCATCTTCCTGACTTCGAAGGATGAGGAGATCGACGAATTGTTCGGCCTCAAGATGGGCGCCGACGATTTCATTCGCAAACCGTTCTCGCAGCGCCTATTGGTCGAGCGGGTGAAGGCGATCCTTCGTCGCTCCAACCCGAAAGATGCGGCGACGCAGAAGGAAACCGAAGCCAAGATTCTTGAGCGCGGCCGTTTGAAGATGGACCCCGAGCGCCATACGTGCACCTGGGACAATACGGCGGTGACATTGACGGTCACCGAGTTCCTGATCCTGCAAGCACTGGCGACGAGGCCCGGCGTGGTCAAGAGCCGCAACGCCTTGATGGACGCTGCCTACGATGATCAGGTTTACGTCGACGACCGGACCATCGACAGCCACATCAAGCGCTTGCGCAAGAAATTCAAGGTGGTCGAGCCCGATTTCGAAATGATCGAAACGCTCTACGGCGTCGGCTACCGGTTCAAGGAAGGATAGGCGGCTCGCCCGCCGGCCATGAGCGCCGAAACGCAGCTCGATCGTCGCCTTGCCTCTCAGCCGGCGCGCGGGAGCCGTCGGTGGTTGCGTTTGCGCACGCGCGTCGCCTGGCGCTTCCTGACGGCCCGGTTCTCGTCGTCGCTCACCCGCCGGATTGTTGTTCTCAATCTGGGCGGGCTCGTGGTGCTGGTGGTCGGCTTCCTGCTCCTCGACCAGTTTCGCGCCGACCTGATCGAGGCGCGGATTCAGAGCCTCACCATCCAGGCCGACATCATTGCTGCGGCGATCTCGGCTTCGGCGACTGGAGACACCGATTCGATCACGATCGATCCCGACAAGCTCTTGCAACTGGCGCCCGGCGAAAGCGTGGCGCCGTCGCAAAGCGATGAGGATGCGACCCAGTTCTCCATCAATCCGGCGCTGGTTGGACCCTTCCTGCGTCGTCTCGTCACTCCGACCCATACGCGCGCCCGCATTTACGATAGCGACGGCCGGCTCCTGCTCGACTCGCGATCGTTCTCAGCCCGCGGCGCCGTAGTGCGCTCGGACTTGCCGGATGCGTCGGACCGGAGCGGCTTTGCCGATCGGGTCATCGCCCGCTTGCGCGGCTTTTTCCTCACCTCAGTCGCGCCGCGGGCCGACGACCCGTGGGCCACCAATGGCAAGACGATGCCGGAGGTCGCCGGCGCGCTGCAGGGCAAAACGCAATCTCTCGTGCGCGTCAACGACGAGGGCGAGACGATCGTGTCGGTTGGCGTGCCGATCCAGCGCATGATGGCGACCCGCGGCGCCCTTCAACTCTCGACCCAGGGCGGCGATATTGATCGCGTGATCACTTCGGCGCGCTTGGCTCAGTTGCGATTCTTTCTGGTGCTCGCTGTCGTGATGCTGGTGCTGTCGCTCTCGCTCGCCAATACGATCGCCGAACCGGTGCGCCGGCTCGCCGACGCCGCCGAACGCGTGCGGCGCGGCATCCGGTCACGACAGCAGATTCCCGATTTCACCGCGCGATCGGACGAGATCGGTCATTTGTCCCGCGCGCTTCGCGATATGACGCAGGCGCTGTACAATCGTCTGGATGCGATCGAGAGTTTCGCCGCTGATGTCGCGCACGAACTCAAGAATCCGCTGACGTCGCTGCGCAGTGCGCTCGAGACGCTGCCGCGGGTGAATGCCGGACACTCCCGCGATCGGCTGATCGCCGTCATGCAGCACGACGTGCGGCGGCTCGATCGGCTGATCAGCGACATCTCCGACGCCTCCCGCCTCGACGCGGAGCTCGCGCGAGGCGAGGAGGCCCCGGTCGACGTCGCCGCCCTTCTGCGGGCCGTGGTGGCGATGGCGCAGGATTCTCCGCGCAGCAACGGCGCCCGCGTTGAGTTGTCAGTCCCGGTCAGGCGGGGCAGGAACGCCAGCGCGGACTATTTTGTCCTCGGACACGATTCCCGTCTCGCGCAGGTCGTCACCAATCTCATTGACAACGCCTGCTCCTTTTCCGACCCCGGCGGCGTCGTGCGAGTCGCGCTCGAACGGTCGTCGGCTCGAGCGGAGCCGGAAGGAGAGGAACGGTTCGACCGCGTTGTCATTACCGTCGACGATGACGGTCCCGGGATTCCGCCGCACGCGCTCGAACGCATTTTCGAGCGCTTTTATACCGATCGGCCGAATCAAGGCTTCGGACAGAACTCGGGCCTTGGACTCTCGATTTCGCGTCAGATCGTGGAGGCCCATGGCGGGCGGATCTGGGCGTGCAACCGGCCGGCGCATTCCGCGGGCGTTCGAGTCGCAGGACCGGAACACGACAATCCCGACGAGCCGGCAAGGCACGGCGCGGGCGCGCGCTTTGTCGTCGAACTGCCAGCGTTTGCGGCATGAGCGGCGCCGCTGTGGCGGGAGGCGCCGGCCTGCATGCGACGGCCGTGATCCATGGCGAGAGCTGTGTCTTGATCCTTGGACCTTCGGGTTCGGGCAAGAGCGCGCTGGCGCTGGCGCTCATGGCGCGCGCGAGCGGCGCCGGAGCGTTTGGCGCCCTGGTCGGCGACGACCGCATTTACGTCCGCAATGCGGACGGCCGGCTCGTCGCCTCGGGAGCCGCTAATATGGCCGGAATCATCGAGCGCCGGATGGCGGGCCTTATGGAGGTCCGGCACGAGCGGGCGGCGATCGTGCAGCTGGCGGTTGAACTCAGCGAGCGCCGAGGCCAATGGCCGCGAATGCCCGATGATCACGACGGCGTGATCGTCGCCGGGGTCAGGTTGCCCCGTCTGGCGCTTGATTCCGGCCTGAGCGTTTGCGATCAGGCGCTCGCGGTCGAAGAGCGATTGGCTGTCTTGGCGGCCGAGAACTCCGGTCGAATACGAATTTCGCTTGAACATTGCGCCGCAGTGCACAAAAATGGACGTCCTGAGATTTCGCCGCCGGCTTGATTGGCGTTGAACAGGTGAGCCGATCGACTGATGGATAATTGATGATCGGAATGGTCCTCGTGACCCACGGCCAGCTCGCCACCGGTTTTCGGGCAGCGCTAGAGCATGTCGTTGGGCCCCAGACTCGGCTCGAGACGATTACGATCGGTCCCGAAGACGACATGGAGCAGCGACGCTCGGACATCCTGAGCGCGGCGGCGCGGGTCCAGGATGGCGGCGGCGTAGTCATTCTTACCGACATGTTCGGCGGCACGCCCTCGAATCTAGCGATTTCTGTTATGGACGGGGGTCGGGTCGAAGTGATCTGCGGCGTCAACCTGCCGATGTTGATCAAGCTTGCAACAATGCGCGAAAGCGCCGATCTCGACCATGCCGTGGTGGAGGCGCGCGATGCTGGCCGCAAGTACATCACCATCGCCAGCAAGGTGCTGGCTGGGAAATGACCCAGACCGGCTCCGAAGAAGAATGCCCGGCGCCGCCGGAGTTCGCCGGCGCGTTGTCGCGCGACTTGCTTATTGTCAACCGAAAGGGGTTGCACGCTCGCGCCACCGCCAAGTTTGTGCAGTGCGTCGACCGGTTTGACGCCGAGGTCAAGGTCACGCGCTGCGGCGAGACGGTCGGCGGCGATTCGATCATGGGCATCCTGACCCTTGGCGCAGGCCCCGGATCAACGATCACAGTATCGGCCTCGGGAGCGGAAGCGCGAGAGGCGTTGGAGGCGCTCGCCGCTCTGGTCTCCGACCGGTTCGGCGAGGACGAGTGACGCTTTGAGCCGCGTGCATCGCCGGCGTCTCACCCCTGCCGCTACATGCGGAAGTCCTCGCCGAGATAGAAGCGCCGCACGTCAGGGTGAGCGATGATGTCCTCCGGCGGGCCTTCAGTCAGGACTTGGCCGCTATGGATGATATAGGCGCGATCGATCAGCCCGAGGGTCTCGCGGACATTGTGATCGGTTATCAGCACCCCGATGCCGCGTCCCTTAAGGTGGCGCACGAGGTCCTGAATGTCGCCGACCGCGATCGGGTCGATGCCCGCAAACGGCTCGTCCAGGAGCATGAACGACGGCTTGCCGGCGAGCGCACGGGCGATCTCGCACCGTCGCCGCTCGCCGCCGGACAATGAAATGGACGGCGCGGAGCGCACGCGGGCGATATCAAATTCGTCGAGCAGCGATTCCAGCATCGCTTCGCGCGCTTTGCGGTTCGGTTCGTTGACCTCGAGCACCGCGCGGATGTTGTTCTCGACATTGAGGCCGCGGAAGATCGAGGCTTCTTGCGGCAAATAGCCGACTCCGAGCCGCGCCCTTTGAAACATCGGCAGCCCAGTGACATCGTGGCCGTCGAGCTCTATTTTGCCCTTGTCGGGTTTGACGAGCCCGGTGATCATATAGAAGACGGTCGTCTTGCCGGCGCCGTTCGGCCCCAGCAATCCGACGGCTTCGCCTCTCCGCACCGACAGGCTCACGTCCTGCACCACCATGCGGCCGCGATAGCCCTTGCCGAGGCGATGGACGGCGAGAACGCCCTGCCCGCCAGCCGCGACCCAAGAACTGACCGCCGGAGAACTGACCGCCGATCCCGCACTGTCGCCGCGCAGCCATTTGCGCCAGCGAGGGGGCGCGCTTGTGCGCTCACGCACCGTGTCGTCGCTCACTGGCGCTCGCTCGTCGCGAAGGGAAGAGAAGGCCGGCGATAGATCGGCAATAACCGGCTCCTATTTCGTCTTCGCCGCGTCGCCGCTCGATTTCGCCGCGTCGCCGCCCGGCTTCGTAGCGTCGCCGCTCGATTTGGGGACGAACTGTCCGTGGACCCGGCTCGACTTGGCGCTGGTGTCGACCGTCGCCTCGGCGGTCTTGAGATCGTAGGTCAGCTTGTCGCCTTTGGTGACGTTTTGGCCGTCGCTGAGCGTGACGTGGCCGATCAGCCATACCTTGCCTTCGCCCTTGTCGTAGCTGCCGTTGTCCCCCGTAGCGACCTGGGTCTTGGAGATGACAGTCACCGGCCCGGCCGCCTCCAGGCGCTTGACGCCCGAGTCGGCCGTGGGGCCGGGTTGGCCGTCCGTCGTTGGTTTGGCTCCCTGCGTTGGAGCGTGGTCGAGAAAGACCGTCATCGCAGTGCAGGTCATTTTCGTGTCGCCCTGAATGACAACGACGTTACCGCTGTAGACCGCCTTGTGTTCCTTGTCGTAGTAGACGAGCTTGTCCGCGTCGATCGAGATCGGCTCCTTCGAATTTGTTCCAGGGAAGATCGAGGCCGAGTCGCTTGAGTCGGCGGGCTTTTCGCCGCCCGTAGCGCTCGGGGCGCTCGCAGCGCTGGCC